>DAOSCC010000063.1:0-11148 GCA_035361135.1 Clostridiales bacterium
AGGAAAAGGGACACTTCTCATCCATCGAAGTCCCGCTTCCTGCAGAGGAGTGTCCATCGTAAGCTAAAGGAAAAGGGACACTTCTCATCCATCGAAGTCCCGCTTCCTGCAGAGGAGTGTCCATCGTAAGCTAAAGGAAAAGGGACACTTCTCATCCATCGAAGTCCCGCTTCCTGCAGAGGAGTGTCCATCGTAAGCTAAAGGAAAAGGGACACTTCTCATCCATCGAAGTCCCGCTTCCTGCAGAGGAGTGTCCCTTATCATTTATAAATCGCTATATCGATCCTTCTGTTCTTCTGCCTGTTATATTCGCTGTCGTTCGGCGCTATCGGCCTGAATTCGGCGTTTCCTGTTGCGGTGAGATATTTCGGGTCAATACCGCATTCATCTATCAGAAACTTAACGACATTCGTCGCCCTCTTGGTCGACAGTTCCCAGTTCGACGGAAATTCCGGAGTATTTATCGGACGGTCGTCGGCGTGACCCTGCACCTGGATCTCAGTATCAAGCGTCTTGAGTATATCGCCTATCTTCTCAATGACAGGTTTCGCAGATGGTTTTATGTCCGCCTTGCCTGTATCGAACAGGATAACCGAGTCCATCCTCAGGATTATCCTGGTGCCCTCATCTATCACCCTGATATTTTCATTCAGTCCCATTGCGTCAATCAAACCCTGTATGTCAGCCTTCAGTGTTCCAATGCCCCCGGCCTCCTCACCGGTTTCGTCTTCGTTCTCACCGGGTTCATCCTCTTCCCCGGTCTCTTCCTCCCCTTCGGTCCGGTCAGCCTCTTCGCCTTCCTCTCCGGGCTCTTCATCCATCATATCTATCAGTTCCTTCTCGTACGGAGTGAGGCTGATCAGAGTATCACCATCTTTCAATTCGAATATTTCGTTCCCTGTCTTGCCCAAAAAGGCGGCACGTATAGACAAAGCCACTTTTGTAACTTTCTGCTTGTCGACTACCGCCATTGAAAAAAGCAGCACGAAGAAGCAAAGAAGCAGTGTCACCAAATCGCTGTATGTTGTCAGCCATGACGCGCCGCCCGAGCTTCCTACCTGTTTTTTTCTTCTGCCCATCCGTTTCACTCCTGTTATGCGGATACAGAACTATCCGTCGCTTCTTCTTCATTCTTCCTGATGCCTTTTTCTCTTTCCTCCGGTGTAAGGAAGATCTTCAGTTTCTGCTCCAGCATCTTGGGGTTCTCTCCGGCCTGGATAGATATGACCGCTTCCGCGATCATCTCTTTCTGGTGGACCTCCTCATCGCTCTTCATCTTCAGCTTCCCGGCAAAAGGGATACAGATGAAGTTCGACAGAATACTGCCGTAAAATGTCGTTACCAGGGCTACCGACATCGACGGCCCTATCTGTGAAGGGTCATCAAGCTTCAGAAGCAGGTTGATGAGACCCAGCAGCGTACCGATCATGCCCCACGCCGGGAAAATGGCGCCAAGCATATTGAAGATGGCCTGGTATTTGCTGTGCCGCGCTTGCATGTTCTCGATCTCGGTATCCATGAAATCCTTTATGGTTTCCGATTCAATACCGTCCACAACCAACTGGAGCGATTGCCTGATAAAAGGATCCTCCATCTGTTCAAGCTCCGGCTCGATGGACAGCAATCCTTCCCTCCTGGTCTTCTCCGACAGCTTGACCAGCATTGCGATCGTTTCACTTGCCGTGGAATGCTTGTCTGTAAAAACCTTTTTCAATACCTTGAACACATCGATAAAATCTTTGAGCCTGAAGTTTATCAGTGCGGAACATATTCCGCCGCCGATGGTAATGAATGCCGACGGAAGATGCAGATAAGACCTTATTTCTCCTTCACCGATATAAATTGAGATTACTACACAGAAAACACCTAAAACCAAACCTAAAATCGTACCTAAATCCATATCATTCATCCCTTTGTTGTGAAAGGTGATTTATCCGCTGTTCAAATATCATATCGGACAAAGAGGCGATTTTCATTATATCGATTTTACTTATACGCAAGAAAAAAGAACAGATTTTATAAAAAACGAGATTACGAAGCCGGATCCCTGCAGTAAATCAGAAAATATGTAAAAGCCGGTGAATCGATGACATGAGTCCAGGCGAGAAAAAAGCGCCGGGAAAAATGCCGATACTTAGGCTCCGGCGAGAAAATGCAGGCAGGAAAGATACCAGCGATATAATTCGGGTTAGAAATATGCAGTCAAAGGAACAGAGTATCAGGAACTGATCACGGATCCCCGTGCTAATCAAGGGTCCCTGCGGCGAATGCCTTTGCCATTTGGACTTCCAACGGTTTGACCGTAAGTTTGATCTTCAGTTTCGCATATTCCCTGTTTATCCTTTTCCGGCAGTCCAAAAGGGTTTTAAAATCAACAGGCGAGTATTCCTCCAGATCTTTCAGGTATGTTTTTTCATACATGCTGCTGTTGCTCGCGGCCGCCGCCATTACAAGCAATATGATGCTGTCCTTTATTACCTTTTTCATCCGGATCGCCGTGCTTCCGGCAAATATCCCGTCATTATCAAAAAGCCTGAACGTAAAGTTGATAAGCTTGTTTGTAATGCCCTTTGCGGATGTCCCTCCGCCGTTGGCCGTAAAAAGCGTTTTATGCCCGTTCTTTCTGTCATCCGCCGCGTCCTGCAGGTCATCGACCAATTGCAGGAGCATCCCGAAGCAGAAAATGAAAGTTGCCTCGTTTTCCGACAGGCGGCCTTTCACCAGGCAGCCGTCAGCCAGGACGGAACACCCTCCCTTTTCGGCGCTTATGTCCTTTATCTCCTCGAACGGCAACGGAGACGCAATGTCCTGGCGCATGCTTCTTACCTGGGCGCCATGTATGCCGAGAAGGCTCTCATATACCATGGGAAAGAGTTTGCGGTCATACTGTCCTTCGATCATCTCCACAAGCCTGAACAGCCTGTTTTCAAGCGGAGTTTCAGATATGACGCGTTCGCCGGCAAGCCTTTTTTCAAGCCGGCTGTTTATATCCTGCTTCTGCGTTCCGGATATGCTTCCGGTATCGAGGAAGTTGTCAGTATAGGGATATAACATGCTGTATGCGAAAACAGACGGTGTGATCCGGACCCTTTGGCCCAGGAACACCTGTATGCAGTTCATTATCCAGACATTTCTCAAAGCCTGGAATATATCATCGAGTTTCAGGGATATGTCGAATGTGCGGGCCTGCTCGATGAAATCGGATGTTGCGTCGCAAAAGCCGCCATCAAGCAGCAGCCTCATGTCCGGATCATCGAAACCCGCCACATTGACGCCGCAGTCATATACAAGCTTTTTAAGACATGACCCCCATCTGACGTGGTCCTCTCCGGGCTTGCCGTCGAATCCCCTGACAAGCCCGGCGAAATCATCGATAAACTTCCTGATTCGAACATTGTTCGCAGCATGGTCGCTGTCGGTATACCTTTTGTACAGTACGGGAAAAACGTCCGGAGTGCTGTCCCACTTTCTGATGCAGATCTCCCTGAGTCTGCCGATATCCAGTTTTCTTGCCGCCATGTTTGTTTCCATCAGATCCCCGCCGTTTATCTTCTGCCTTTGTAGAGTATTATTCCTCCGATCACTATAAGGAGCACCGGCAGCATATACTCGAGCCGGAACAGGGCAGGCAGGAACTGTTTGCCGAGAGCTATGACCCCGATGCCTATCAGTATGGCACCAATGATATATTTTGTCTTTTCGGAGTCATACCTGGCAGGGCGGTCCCAACTGTCAGCATCGCTGAAAAAGTCATTCCCGATATCGTAGTCCGGACCTGTCCCCATGCCGGGATCCGAATACGTATTGTTATAGCCTGCCGTGCTGCGGCCCTGGCCCCAGTCGCCTTCATTGGGCGTATAGCCCTTGTCCTCAGGCATAATAAGCGCTGCTATGATGTAGATGATGAATCCCCAGCCCATCAGCAATGCCAGTATAGCAATGATCCTTACGATCACTACATCTATGTTCAGGTACTCGGCCAGGCCCCCGCACACTCCCAATATTACCTTGTTCCTTTTCGACCGATGTAATCTCCTCATATCCATTCTCCTCTTCCATATGTGTCTGCAGTGTGTATTCATAAGATAATACGAAGATTTGTCTGCAATGTCTAATGATTTGGAGAATTTTCTGAAAGTTCCTCCGCATGGCTGCCCTTGTATCTTCCGTCCGGTGTATATCCACAGGCGGACCTCCTGGTGCCGGTCAGCAGCTGATTATGGTTTTGTGGTCATAGACCGGAATGATTTCCGCACCCGGCGGCACGATGAGGAACTCTTCGTCGTTCCAGTCCCCGTTGACCAGCGCGTCTATCAGCCGTGTGCTTCCCGTGATGAACCGCGTGTCTTTCCCGGACTCCTTCGCATACATTATGAAGGATTCCCTGACTCCAGGATCCTCAAACCCTTCGATATCTATGAACGTAAGGAAGCCGACATCGTTTTTCGGAGTCATCATTTCGATAATGTACCTGGCATTTTCCTCTCCGTACTGCCGTATCAGTTCTTCCATGTATCCCGCCTGCTCAGATGTGGTCACCCCGGCGGCACAGTCGGTATACCATCCTCCCAGGCGTTCGTAATAGCAGACCGATGACCACGGGGCGCTTGGAGTCTGGCCGAAATGCTCAAGGAAAGCTTCACGGCT
The DNA here is from genome assembly GCA_035361135.1 of Clostridiales bacterium. Taxonomy (GTDB): domain Bacteria; phylum Bacillota; class Clostridia; order Acetivibrionales; family DTU013; genus DTU013. The sequence goes on from DAOSCC010000063.1 coordinate 4,648, forward strand.
TCCGAGGAATATCGTGCAGCAGTCATGGGCTCTTGGGATCACCAACGGTATATTCCGTGCTTTCAGCCCGGCCGTACTGTTCCCGCAAAGGCCATATCCGAGCAGTACTGCATCATAGCCTTCGGTCGAGCTGTCTATGTATGCCTGTATCTCGTTCCTGAGCTGGTGCGGATCGACATGCGACCTCAGCCGGGTAAATATGATATCCACGATATGCGGGGATCTCGCCGCTGCGCGGTACGCCGGCCTTGCGAAAACCTCGCATGAAATCATCCTGTATCTCATATCCTGACCATCCTTACAGTAAAAACAAAGCGGCAAATCCTGACTCATGCCATCCTTTGCCGCTGTAACCGCGTGTTCATACGCGCCGTTGTTTCCTGGCGCAAACGTTTATTTGGATTGCTTCCCGGCAGGCATCAGAAATCTGTACTCCCGGGCCATCCGTCATTGTGCATCCGTTCCGGTAACGGATCATGCCCTCGGCGGCAGTTCATCTATCACTTCGACTTTTCCCGCATCCTTGCTTATGTTGATGCCGAGGACATTAACATTGACATTCACAACTTCAAGGCCTGTCATATCCTCAACTGCATCCCTTACTCTCTTCTGCATGTCACGGGCTGCCTCATGGATCTTGCAGCCATACTGCATCACTACAGCCATATCGATGCTTACCTGGTTGTCCCTCAATTCCACCTTGATACCCTTGCTGGGAGCTTTCCTTCCGAGCATGCCGGCGATGCCGTCTACGAAACCTCCTCCCATCGAGGCCACATTTTCATTGCCGGATGCCGCAATACCTGCGATCGTGGCGATAACTTCCTCCGAGATCCTTATCCTGTCTTCCCTCTTCGGCTGTTCCTTTACCTGTTCACTCATCTCATACGCCTCCTTTATTACATTTTGGCTATAAATTTCACACTTACAATATACTTTCCCACTCCGGCCATGTTTCAAGCAAAGTTATATCTGCCGAAAAGTTCACTGCCGATCGCACACCGCTGCCGGTATCGCACCGATGAGGAAATCACGGCGTTATGCATCAGTTCCGGCGTATGGTCAGAATTCAGCTGATTTTGCCGTTCTTGGGAAGGGTATGACATCCCTGATATTCGGCATGCCCGTAAGATACATCACTGCCCTCTCGAAACCGAGTCCGAACCCGGCATGTTTCGTTCCGCCGTACTTCCGCAGGTCCAGATACCACCTGTAATCTTCAGGATCCATGCCAAGTTCTTCTATCCTCTTTGCCAGCAGTTCGTATCTTTCTTCCCTCTGGCTGCCGCCTATGATCTCTCCGACGCCGGGAACGAGCAGATCCATTGCGGCCACGGTCTTTCCGTCATCGTTGAGCCTCATGTAGAACGCCTTTATATCTTTCGGATAGTCTGTCACGAATACCGGCTTTTTGAATACGGTTTCCGTCAGGTACCGTTCATGCTCCGTCTGCAGGTCGGAACCCCATCTTACCGGATACTGGAAGCTGGAATTGTTCTTTTCAAGGATACTGATCGCTTCAGTATACGTCACATGTCCAAAATCGGATCCCACTATATTATTCAGCCTTTCCAGCAGGCCATTGTCGATGAAGCTGTTGAAAAACTCCATCTCCTCAGGCAGATTTTCAAGACAGTAATTTATCAGGTATTTCATCATATCCTCTGCAAGCTGCATGTCGTCTTCGAGGTCTGCAAAGGCGATCTCGGGTTCTATCATCCAGAACTCGGCAGCATGCCTTGTGGTATTCGAATTTTCCGCCCTGAAAGTGGGACCGAACGTATATATCTTCCCGAACGCCATGCAATAAGCTTCTCCGGCAAGCTGGCCGCTGACGGTCAGGCTCGTCTGCCTGCCGAAAAAGTCCTGCGAGTAATCGACATTTCCATTCTCATCCCTCGGTATGTTGTCAGGGTCCATCGTGGTGACTCTGAACATTTCGCCTGCGCCCTCGCAGTCGCTCGTCGTTATGATCGGAGTGTGGACATATATGAAGCCCCTCTCCTGGAAGAAACGGTGTATTGCATATGACAGGGCGCTCCTCAGCCTGAATACCGCGGAGAACGTATTCGTCCTCGGTCTCAGGTGCGCGATCGTACGCAGGAATTCAAATGAATGGCGCTTTTTCTGGAGCGGATACTCCGGAGCACATGCCCCTTCTACATCAATAGCCGATGCCTTCAGTTCAAAAGGCTGTTTTGCTTCAGGCGTGGCAACGAGCGTCCCGCAGGCCCTGATCGATGTGCCCTGGTTAAGTTTTGCGACTTCGCTGTAATTGCTGATGGTCCCTTCTTCAAACACGATCTGCAGATTTTTAAGGAACGAACCGTCGTTGAGTTCGATAAATCCGAATGTTTTTGAATTCCTTATGGTCCTGATCCAGCCTGCCACTTCTATCTCCCTGCCGAAATACGGCGCCGGATCCCTGAAAAGCTGCTTTATTTCGATTTTCATCGGTATCCTCCTTTTACTGAAGTGTTTCGACATCAATACGTATCTTAATATAATATATCAAATATGCCTTCTAAGTATATCCTGAAATGGCAGCCGGATACAACACCGGATTCTGACATGTACCCCGTGCCCTTTACATTATTCTTTTAAATCAAGTATAATACTTAAAAGATGCAAAAACAATATGAGGAAACCGATGTGAAAATGAAGATACTGGTCGTATCGGACCGTGAAGAACCATATATATGGGATTACTTCGACAGGGAACGCTTCAGGGACGTGGAGCTTGTCCTGTCATGCGGCGATTTGAAAGCGGAATATCTTTCCTTCCTGGTGACGATGATAAATGCGCCTTTGTTTTACGTGCCCGGCAACCACAATAAGCACTATCTCACAAATCCGCCCGAAGGCTGCGAATCTGCGGACGACAGGCTGCTGGTCTACAATGGCGTCAGGATCTTAGGCCTTGGGGGATGTATGAACTACAATTACATGGAGTTCCAGTATACCGAGGAGCAGATGCAGAAAAGGGTCCGGAGGCTGAAGCGGACGATAAAAAAGCACAAAGGTTTCGATATACTGCTGACCCACTCGCCCGCATACGGCCTCGGCGACGGGGACGACCTCGCCCATACCGGTTTCAAATGCTTTGTGGATCTTCTTGACACATATTCCCCGAAATACTTCTTCCACGGCCACCAGCACCTGAACTACGGCCGCCGTTCAAGGATAATGCAGTATAAGAACACCACGATAGTAAATGCATACGGCTATTACCTGATCGATTGCGAATTCTGACTGCAATTCCTCACTCCACTATATTCACGAACCAGTCCATATTTATGATCTGTTCGCGGGTTGCCACTTCGCCCTTCCGGACCATGAGGGTGCCGTCCTGGCTGTATATCGGCCCGGTAAACGGATGGTAGAGCCCGTTGCTGATCATCTTTATCATGAAGTCCAGGAGTTTCTGGGTCTCCGGCGGTACAAGCCTTCTTGAATAGAAGAAGTCCACGATCCCCGAATCCATACCCCACCAGAAATTGATCACCTTCTGGCCGGGACTGAAGGATTTCTTCGAACTCTTCATGAGGTTGTGCAGCATTTTCTCATAGAATATTCCCCAGTTCCAGACAGGGGCTGCGATATGTTCATGGACCAGGCCCTCCTCGCTGATGGCAGCCGCGTATACGCCGTATTCGCTTGTCACTGACCTGTCGGAAAGCGTATCATGATGCGAAATCACATCGCACCCCTGGCGGATCAGCGACTCGCTGGCCGCCTCCGCTTCACGGGCATCGTCCCATCGGTTCAGGAAAACCGCTTTGACCCTGGCTTCCGGATTTACAAGCCTGGCTCCAAGGGCAAAGGAGTTTATGCCGTTTATAACTCCCGGCACAGGCAATGTCCCGACATATCCAAGCAGGTTCGTTTTCGTAACCGCTCCGGCAGCGATCCCGGCAAGGAACCTCGGTTCATATATCCTGCCGTAATAGGTGTTCACGTGCTTGTATGTATGGGTCTCGGAACAGTTGAGGAATTTCGTCCCGGGAAATGCCATTGCCGCCTTCAGCGTTGCGTTGATAAAGGCAGGGCTCGTCACGAACACGACATCGTTGCCTTCAAGTGCCAGTTTCTTCAATGTTTCGTATGCCTCCGGCGTCTCAGGCACATTGTCCACATAAGAGGTGCTTATCAGGTCGCCGAAGACCTTGCTCACATGGATCCTTCCCATCTCCTGGGCATAAGTCCAGCTTGAGGTCTTTGTATCCCTGGCATATACGAATGCGACCTTCAGCGTCTTCCTCGGCATCACGAACGCTGTCAGCGTTGAAATCAAGCCTTCTCCTGTCTCCATGGGCATGGTCTGGATGTCCACAGGTTTGTTGCCGCTCATCTGGTCCAGTTCAATGATCAGGCTGTTCAGCCTTGCACGCACCTTCTCCTCGTCTATTTCCTTCGGCATGCCGTATATGGTTATATATTCGAGGAACGCATCGCCCGTGGTGATCGGGAGTTCCTGCCCTCCAAGCTCGAGGTATATCTTCCTGAAAGGCAGGTATATGGAGTTGGTGAAATACTTGTATTTATCATACCCGATCAGGTTCTGGTCCGGTTCGAAATTCTCCAGGTAACCGAGCAGTTTGTTGAATGAATTCCTTTTGGTGAACCAGATCGTATTTATCCTGGTTTTCTTGTAAAAATCAAGAAACTCGTAGTATATCGATATGTCGTCGTCGCTCTCGTCCTTCTTGGGAACGAGCCTCATGACCCTGCCCTGGATGGACCAGGCATCGAAGTACTTCAGCACGCTGACCCTTTTATTGCCTTCGACCACATAAAACCAGTTCAGGTACTCATACACCTTGATCGGATCCCTGATGCCCTCATTCAGATGCGCTTCACACAGAGCGGTCCACTTGGCCGCAAACTCCGTCCTTGGTGTCAGCAGCGGCATGAAATTGACGGCGAACGACCTGCTCCTGCCATTTGTATAGGTACCTACGATTTTTTTGATCGGGATCTCCACAACACCAAGGTCGATCTCGTATATTATCTCTATATTCTTAAGGATGCCCTCCAGCGCCGGAAGATATCCCGTCATACCCTTGGAAGCACTTCGGGAGTATTCCTTCTGGCCCAGTTTTCGGGCATTCACATAATGGTTTTCAGCTCCGGATCTGTCCATCACCCTCACCCTTTCGTTACGTATACTGCGGTATCTGCAGTGATATTTTACCTGCATGCATGAAATACTCAAGATTCAATATCACTTAAACCTGCCTGTCGATATTGCTCCTGAAACGGTTGACTATGTTCCTGATTATGCTCATATTCTCCAGCCATGCAATTCTGTACGTCACTTCCTTCTCTCTCGGCACGGTTATGATGCCAAGCGTGTTGTACCCATCCGGGTAGCACCTGTATTCCAGCAGTTTTTCCTCATCGTTCCTGAGCACCTTTATCCATGTGTAAACGGGAAATCCTTTCAATGCCTCGCCAATGCCCTCCTCGGTCTGGATGTCCATATTGTTGATGCTCAGTATTATGTCACCTCTCATAATGCCCATTAATTGCGCGTTGCTCCCCGGAAGCACATCCAGGACCCTCAGTCCGCGCCTGACGGCGCTGAACAGCGGCGCTCTTCTCTTCTCCTCCGTTAACGACCAGACCGATATGCCCTCACGCCCGGCAATACAGAAAACGGCGCCGACACACCCGACCCATCCGACATTTCTTGAGATCAGCGCCAGGGCCATCAGTATGCTTCCGTATATGAAAAGGGCCGCCGCACTTCTTGCGGACCTTTTCTCAGGCTGAGTCGCTATCGAAATATCCGAATGGCAAAACAGCGCCATCATGCAATCAAGCCCCAGCGCTCCGGCAGCTCCGGCCAGGGACCTGGGTACGAACGGCAGAGGCAGTCCTGCCATTCCCTCGGGCAGCAGTGTTCCGGGCTGCAGCAGGTATGTCAGGAAAACGACCGGTATGATCCAGAATCTTCTAATCAGGAAAGCGCCTGCTATTTCACCGTCATGATGCAAATACACAGGTATGTATCCGCTCTTTCTGCTGACAAAGACTAAGAAAGCCTCCAGCATCTGCAGTATGGCTGCCAGGCACAACAGCGAAGGTACGTTCACTTCCAGCTTATCGAAAATATAGCTTGCCGCAGCAAGCAGGCCTGCCGCATACGGGAAACTCACGAATCTCAGGTCGAACAGCATCAAAAGGCACATAATGTAAAACAGATACCTTATAGTATCTGTTTCGATCGTTATCCCTGCTGCCACGGTAAGGAAACTGACAGCAAAGCCCGCAACCAGTCCGGTCAGTATCAGTTTTTCGGCAACCTGTTTCAGGCCAATTCCGGGACTGCCGTATATTTCTTCCTGCAGTTCCGAATACACACGGTAATGTGAACTTATGAAGGTTATTACCAACAGGCACATAACCGGGAAAAAGTAATCTGCAAAAAATGCTTTAAGCATCTCTGCTGCTATAGCACCTGCCAACTGCAGCACAAAACCAACTCCTACTTCCTTT
>DAOSCC010000064.1:0-11094 GCA_035361135.1 Clostridiales bacterium
CCAGTCTCCGCATCTCTGATAACGGTCCCGGGCGGCACCCTGATCACAAGGTCCTCGCCGCTTTTGCCGGTACGTTTCGCAGGGCCGCCGTTATCACCGGATCCGGCAATATACTTGCGCCTGTATCTGAAGTCAATGAGCGTCCTTAAGCCTTCATCCACCTCAAATACGATGTCGCCGCCCTTTCCGCCGTCTCCGCCGTCAGGGCCGCCGGCCGGGACATACTTCTCCCTCCGGAACGAAACTATACCGTTCCCGCCGTCCCCGGCTTTTATATATATTTTCGCGCGATCGATAAACATAACTTTCTCCCATACGCAAAAAAGTCCCGACCAGTTCGCCGGGACTTATTTTTTGCCAACTACATCGCTACTATACTTACCTGTTTCTTGTCCTTGCCCAGTCTTTCGAACTTGACCTTTCCGGATTTCAGGGCAAAGAGCGTGTCGTCCTTACCTATTCCGACATTGGCGCCCGGATGGATCTTCGTGCCCCTCTGTCTTACTATGATATTGCCGGCCAGAACATACTGCCCGTCGCCTCTCTTGACGCCCAGCCTCTGAGCCGCACTGTCACGGCCGTTCCTCGAACTGCCGACACCTTTCTTGTGAGCAAACAACTGCAGATTGATTCTAATCATCGGATCGCACCTCCTCATCTTTTACCGATACGTACTCTGCATACGAGAATTCCATCTGTTTGAAACCTATTGCCGCGGTTTCCATTATGATCGAAGCGATCGATCTTTGCTTTTCATCCATTTGCTCCGGCAACCTGATCAACATGTATCCGTCGTCTGTTTTGTAACATCCCCTGAGACCCGCCAGGCTTTCAAGCCCTCCGGCTGCTGTGTAGCCTATCGCCGCCGCCGCCGAACATATGATGTCCGATCCCGCCTCGGCATAGCCTGAATGTCCGCTGATCTCGATGCTTCTGATAGGTCCCGTTTGATCTCTTGTTATAACTACATTTATCATTTCTCAGACACTGATCTTTTCGATCTGTACTTTTGTGAAGGGCTGCCTGTGTCCCTGTTTCTTCCTGTAGCCCTTCTTCGGCTTATACTTGAAGACGATTATCTTCTTTGCCCTGCCCTGGCCCAGTACCTTTGCCGTAACACTGGCATTTGCCACGAACGGCTTGCCGAATGTCATGCTTCCTTCGCTGGATACAGCCAGGACCTTGTCGAATGTGACTGTTGCACCGTCTTCAGCTTCGATCTTCTCGATGAACAGTACATCGCCTTCCTGTACCTTATACTGTTTTCCGCCTGTCTCAATTATTGCGTACACGAATCATACCTCCTGCAAACAGACTCGCCGGACCCCCCTGAGGCAGCCGTCACTTGCCGGCCGTACATTCCGGATGACTTGCCGTACATCCCGGAAACGGACATCCGCCTGCCTTTTGACAGCATTTTAAAGCCTTGGCCGAGCGGTTACCGAAGTATTTTAACACATACTCCGACTAATTGTCAACGTCTTTGATTTTGTCTCTGCCTATCTGTCCAGGGCAGCATGTGCCCTTCTCCGGCTCATCACTTCGCCCGCATCGTCCGGTCTTCGGTTTCATTTACCTGTCGCCCGGTTTCTGCACTTTCCCGTTCACATCGGATACGAGCAGCCTGCCGGTACCCTCGCAGTAAGGGCACTCCATCTGCATTATGCTGGACAGGTCCTGCCTTACCTTCTTCCTGGTCATCTCGATCAGTCCGAGGCCGGTCATGCCGACCACTATCGTCCTGGTCCTGTCCTTCTTCAGGGCCTGCTTCAGCCTTTCAAGCACCATATGCTGGTGCTCTTTGTCGTGCATGTCGATGAAATCTATTATTATGATGCCTCCGATATCCCGCAGCCTCAACTGCCTCGCTATTTCGTCCGCCGCTTCCATATTGGTCTTCAGCACCGTATCTTCGAGATTGTTCCTGCCGACATACTTGCCAGTGTTTACGTCGATAACGGTAAGGGCTTCCGTCCTGTCGATCACCAGGTAACCCCCGCACCTGAGCCAAACCTTCCGCGACAGCGCACGGGCAAGCTTTGAGTCAAGCTGGTAATATTCAAAAATATCGACGTCCCTGGCAAAATACTCCACCCTGCGCTTCAGATCAGGGGAGACGATATCGACCAGTTCCAGTATTTTCTCGTAGTGGTTCCTGTCATTTATGATGAACTTGTCGATGTCCCTGGTAAACAGGTCCCTCACCATCCTGTAAACCAGGCTCAGGTCTTTATGTATGCAGCGTGGTACTGGGCCGCTTCTTTCCTTTTTCTTTATGTTTTCCCACAGCTTCAGCAGGAAGTCCAGGTCGTCCGTGAAATCTTCCTCTTCCATTCCCTCGGAGGCAGTCCTGACGATCAGCCCCATGCCCTCAGGCTTTAGCTTTTCCGCGATCTTCTTAAGCTTCGCTCTTTCTTCTTCGTCCTCGATCCTCCTGGACACTCCCGTGTAATCGGCATCGGGCAGCAGTACCAGGTGCCTTCCGGGCAAAGTGATGTTCGTGGTGACCCTGGGCCCTTTGGAACCCATTGGTTCCTTTATGACCTGGACCGTCAGTTCCTGGCCGGCGCTCACCAGGTCCGCTATATTAAGGTTCTTTACGTCGTGAGGATGATCATCGTCGTCTTCGCTGTATTCCTTCCTTGCTACGATATCGCCGGCATACAGGAAGGCATTCTTTTCATACCCGATATCCACGAAGGCTGCCTGCATCCCCGGCAGCACACTGCAGACCTTGCCCCTGTATATATTGCCGACCAGCCTGTCGATATCGGGCCTCTCAATATATATTTCCGCCAGTTCGCCATCCTCAAGCAGCGCCACCCTGTTTTCATCCTGACCGATATCTGCGATCAATTGCTTTTTCAAATCAACACCTCTTTATTTCCGGGAAAGAGAAGCATGTCTCATTATATTCCCATATATCGGGCAAGGAAACATCCAAGGCGATATCTTTCCTTACATGTTTCCCATATCAGGGAACGAGACATCCTGACTCTCTGTTTCAAAACTTCATGAAAGAGAAGACCTGTCCAATGGGTCCGTCAAACCGCTGCCTGTATCGATGTACAGAGCTTTACGGTGCATCCTTACAGCCGCTGCGGGAACTCCCCACTGCTCAGCCAGGGCCTTCAGGAACAGCCCGGGGCTGAGGTTCGCTTCGCTGCCCGCCTTAAGTCCGGCTTTTACCAGGAAGGCAGATTTAAACGCTTCGTAACCCTGCGGCACTGTCTTGAGTTCTTCGATTGCCGCATCGAATATCATCGGTCTTATCTCGGTTTCCTTTACAGTGGTTTCCCCGCGCTTTCCCCTGGTCTCCTTGCCGACCTTGATGCTTTCACGCTTCAGCATTCCTGCAAGACCCCTGGACGCTTCTTCGTATGCCAGCGCCATGTCAGTGAACACTTCAAGCTCATAATCTGCACGCCGGACAGTTGCCATGATATTCTTTCTCGAGTTGTTGAACGCCGCCGCTGTCACCCTGATCCCGTCCGGCAGCGAACCGTTAAGCCTTTCGATGAATTCCGCAGGTTCGATCTCCGCATCCAGTTGGAAATCCGCATGCTCACATTCGCTGGTCATGCCGACGCTCAACGGCAGACCCAGCACCATCTGCGGATGCGGGTTGAAGCCTTTTGAGTATGAGACCGGAAGGCCGGAACGCCTTACGGCCCTTTCGAATACTTTCATCAGGTCAAGGTGCGACAGGAATTTGACCGATTCGCCCCTTACAAACCTGATCCTCATGCTGCATGCAGGCCTGCCGTTTGCCGTGCCCTGTCTGCCGTCCGCGGCGTGGCGGCGTTCTTCATCCTGTGCAGTTGCTTCGCCGGTGTTCCCATGCTGGTCCATTTTGATATTGGCATCTTCCTGTTGTGCAGTATCAACAAGTGCATCTGCCTGCCGCACTTTTTCGATTTGCTCATCTCTGCACTGTGGCGCATCGTTTTGGATATCAGCCTTCGGTGCGCTTTCACCATAAGCATTCGCCCACTCTGACGGATCACCAGCGCCACGATCGCCTGATCTGCCCTTCCCGGACTTCTTGCCGGCAGTGTAGTTAGTACAGATGCCCTGGTCAAATATCGAAGCTCCGCATCCCGCACAGGATGTCATGCAGTTAGGCGTGACTTCACCTTTTTCAGCCCGTTTTTTCTCACGCAGGAGGTGCTTCTTCGTGACCCCGGCATCTATGTGGTCCCACGGGAATACTTCATCCTCGCTCCTTTTCCTGTTCGCGTAGAATGCCGGGTCGATGCCGCAGTCCTCGAAAGCCTGCATCCACGCATCGAACCTGAAGTGGTCGCCCCAGCTGTCAAAGCGGCATCCCAGCTCCCATGCCCTGAGCAGAACGCTCCCAAGACGCCTGTCGCCCCTGGCGAATACCGCTTCAAGCATGCTCAGTTCCGGATCATGCCAGTTATATTTCAGGTGCCTGCTTCTTATTTTATCTTTCAGGAATTCCTGCTTGTCCCTGAGCGTTTCGATCGTGTCCTGGGCTTCCCACTGGAACGGCGTGAAAGGCTTGGGCACAAAGGACGACGTGCTTATGGTGACCTCAAGGCCTCTTGCCCTCTGTTCCTTCGGGATCCTGAAATACTCGTCCACCACCATCGTGCCGAGCTTTGCGATTCCCTCCACGTCCTCCAATGTCTCAAAAGGCAGGCCGATCATGAAGTACAGCTTGACCCCGTTCCATCCGGCCCTGAAGGCCATTCCCACGGAATTCAGCAGGTCCTCCTCGGTGACGCCTTTGTTGATGATGTCCCTGAGCCTTTGCGTGCCTGCCTCGGGAGCAAATGTAAGGCCGCTCTTCCTTACCTTCTGCACCTTCTCCAGGAGATCGAGTGAAAACGAATCTATACGTAAGGACGGGAGCGACAGGTTCACCATCTTCGGCTCCATTTCTTCGATCAGTCCCGATGTAAGTTCCGGCAGCCCCGAGTAATCGCTCGTACTCAGCGATGTCAGCGATATCTCCCCGTAGCCCGAGCTTTCCTCCAGCTTCCTTGCCAGTTCCATCAGCCGCTCAGGGGTCCTCTCCCTTACCGGCCTGTAGATGTATCCCGCCTGGCAGAACCTGCAGCCCCTAGTGCAGCCCCGGAACAGTTCGAGCATGATCCTGTTGTGGACTACGTCTATGTACGGGACTATCACCTTTTCAGGAAAGTATACGTTGTCCAGGTCGCTTATGATCCTTTTCCTTATCTTTGCAGGATATTTATCATTTATGGGTTCAACAGCCTTCAGAGTACCGTCGCCGTTATATTCAGGCTCATAAAAACCGGGCACATATACGCCTTCGATGCCGGCGATCCTGTCCAGGAAGTCCTCTCTTCCTGCATTATCTTTCTTCCACTGCTTGTACACATCCAATACTTCATTTATGATCTCTTCGCCTTCGCCAAGCATGAAGAAATCCACAAAATCGGCCAATGGCTCGGCATTGTATGCGCAAGGCCCTCCCGCACATACAAATGGCATGCCTTTCACCCTGTCGGTCCGCTTGAGCGGTATGCCGGCAAGGTCCAGCATGTTGAGTATGTTGGTATAGCTCATCTCGTACTGGAGAGTGAAGCCGACTATATCGAATTCGCCGACCGGGCTTCGTGTCTCAAGCGAGAAAAGCGGTATCCCGTTTTCCCGCATCCTTGCTTCCATGTCGGTCCACGGCGCAAATACCCTTTCACAGTACGTATCGTCCCGCTCGTTGAGCAGGCCGTACAGTATCCTCAAACCAAGGTGGGACATCCCAACCTCGTATACATCCGGAAAACAAAAGGCAAACCTGATATCTGCCTTCGAAGGATCCTTAACAACGCTGTTCAGTTCGCCGCCGGTATATCTTGCCGGTTTCTCCACGCTTTGCAATATGTCGTCCCTTATAACTACTGCCACAAAAACCTCCTGGAATCCTGCTCCATATTGTATTTTGCATCCGCGAAAATCTACCTTACAATAATATACCCAAACAGAAACCAATTAGCAACAGAAGTAATGTCAGCAAGTATGATAGCATACATGCATTAAAGAACAGGACATTGGAACAGTGTTGCCGGATAATTTACAGATACAGCTGATTTCTGATTTTTGGGTTGAACAGATTTTAATGTGTGTTCAAAACGGCGATCCTTTACTCTTAACTCATTTTACTATGTAGTCGAACGCTATTCTTTCGCTGCCGTCACGTACGTGAATTATCCCACATTCCCGGAAGCCATAATTTCTTATAGCTGCCAGCATGGGCTTGTTGTCCCTGTGAGTATCGATTCTCAGGTACTTGGATTTTTGGCTGCAGAAGTCGAAGCAACTTTTGGCAATCCCCCTTGTGCTGCAGTCCGATGCGACCCGGTGAATCGTCCCGTATTGCTTTGAGCTGTGCCAGGCTCCATGTTCAATTTTCCGATAAGTCGGCTCATCTCCTATAATAAATGCAAATACGCCGACAATATTGTTATTCTCCACGCAAACATATAAATTCCTGTCATCAATATCTTTTCTGACGATTTCTTCCGGCGGATATCCCGATTCCCACCACTGTGCAGGATTCCCGTTGTTCTTCATGAACAGCCTGGCTTTTTCATATATTTTCATTATAAACGGCAAATCATTGCTTTCTGCTTTTCTGATATACATTTTTCTTCATCCTTTCGTGATACAGCTAAAGTCTATTAGGTATTCCAGCCGGAAGCACAACAATGCAATGTATATCATATCGCGTGATTCGCTTAAAGAAAAGAACCGATTCTGACGGCTGATAACCTGATGCCCGCCAGCCTGAATAATAAAAACGGCAGACGCCCCAATTAGGTCGTCCGCCAACGATACTTTATTACTTGCAAATTAACACAATGCTCTTAAATACTGCCAAAGAAGACATAACGTCCGGGCTTGAGGCTATATTTTCTGCCATCCATATAAAAGTCAGTGTCTGATGGTGTCTGTATCTCATAACGTATCGAGTCGTCCTCATATCTCCAGCTGACATCCAGCAAGCCGCGCCTTGTCTGAAGACTGGCTTCCAGCCAGCCGAGACGGCGGTCGGGTTTCGGCTCGATCCTTATTTTTCTGAACCCGGGGCTTTCCTCAATGGTATGGATACCGGCGGCTTCCTCATATACCCAGCCCATCACGGATCCATAGGCATAATGGTTGAAAGAATTCATATCCGGGCTCCAGAATTCGCCGTTGGGCATGATACCGTCCCAGTGTTCCCAGACCGTCGTCGCTCCATGGTCGACCTGGTAAAGCCACGACGGAAATACCTCCCGCAGCAGCAGGTCATAGGCAAGCTCCGTATATCCGTTCCGGCTTAGCGCAAAAAGCAGCAGCTGTGTTCCGACAAAACCGGTCTCAAGGCGCTTCCCGGCGTCCAGGACCCTTTGTGCAAGCTCCTTCGCCGTACGCTCCGGATCTTCCGTCAAGCCGAATACGAGCGCCAATACATTTTCCGTCTGTGTCAGGTAGTCCGGGAATGTTTTCCTGAACTTTTGGACAATGCGGTCATAGAGGCCCTCATATTTCGAGGCGTCTTTCCCGAGGATGCGTGCGATCTTTGCCATCAGGCACACATCATATGCATAGTAAGCCGATGCGATGAAATCGTCCCGTGAACGTCCCTTATAGCTTCCCTGGGGCGCGTCGAGTCCGAGCCAGTCACCGAAATGTTTTCCGCCTGTCCAGAGGTACTCATCAGCAGAAGATTCGCGTATAAAGCGGAGATATTTTTCCATACTTTCGTATTGCTCACTCAGAAGATGTTCATCTCCATAAAACAGGTATAATTGCCACGGAACCAGTACCGACGCATCGCCCCACGCTGCGCTGCCGCTGCCGACCTGAACATCGGGGATCACATGCGGGACCGATCCGTCCGGAAGCTGATCAGCCTTCAGGTCCAGGAGCCACTTGCGGAAAAACTTCTCCACATCGAAATTGAAGCATGCCGTCTTGATAAACGCTGCAATGTCACCTGTCCATCCCAGGCGTTCGTCCCGCTGCGGGCAATCCGTAGGTACGTCAAGAAAATTGTCGCGTTGGCTCCATACAATGTTCTCAAAGAGCTTATTGAGTTTCGGGATACCGCAGTTAAGCGTTCCCGTCCGCTTCATGTCCGAAGAAACAAGGACTGCTTCAAAGTTTTCCGGCAGCGCGTTCCCGGGCCATTTGTCAAGCCGGATATAACGGAATCCGTAAAATGTCAGGTGAGGCTGGTAGGTCTGCTCCCCTTCACAGCATATATAACGAAGCTTTGCTTTTGCGTTTCGATAGTTTTCCGTGTAAAAATTCCCGTCCCTGTCAAGCACCTCCGCATGGGATATCTCTACTATATCTCCCTTCATTGCCCGTACATTGAATCGGACATAGCCGGTCACTTCCTGTCCGAAATCAACCACGACTTCACCCTTCGGCGTACGGAAAATCCTTTTCGGACGTATACGGTCCAACTCCCGGACGATTTCGCCTTCCTGCGGGATCAGCTGCTCCATGCCGAACTGCACTGCACGGACCGGTAGCAACGGTGCCTCCGGCATTGAAAAGTCGGCATGCTCGCCATCGTAAATCTCACTGAAACGGATCCGGCTTTCACGTACCTGCCAGCTTTCGTCCGTAACGATCTGTATCTTATTACCGCTTTCTGTCTCAATATCAAGCTGCGCAATGACAGCAGCCGGGAGAAGGCTTCGTTGCTCATAACTGTCAGTGATCCACCCCGGGATCGGACTTCTGTACCATCCCTTGCCGACCAGTACGCACAATTCATTTTTTTCAGTTAAAAGCTCTGTCACGTCGTAGTCCTGATATTGATGACGTTTTTGGTAGGAAGTCCACCCGGGCGCCAAAATAAAATCGCCTGCACGCTGTCCGTTTATCGACGCCTCATATACGCCCACGGCTGTAATATGCAAAATCGCTTTTTTTACAGGTCCAGCGATGTGAAAATTCCTGTAAAACAATGGGCATACATCACCCATAGGTTTCGCCGGTGCTATCCATTTCGCCTTCCATATCATTTGCTTATCCCTCCAGTTTTATAGTACCTTATGTTGTAAGTTTAGTATGACATCGGCAGCTGTCTGTCAGTACAAAAATCTTTCGGGCAGCCGCAGGTCAATGCCCTGGCCGGACAGTATATGTTTCAACGATTGCAGGAAACACAAGCGTTGGTTTACTGAACGGGTTTGATAATGTCGTCAATTTAGCTCAACTTCAGTACATAAGTTGCATTAGAAGTAAATCTGCAAATACTTCTCTCAACATTTCTCTTAATATTCATAATTGTATCATCAACGTTGTTGAGCAGGAAATATTTTATAAAATGGCCGGGAATGCCCGTCTTTCATCAGCACAACTTTATCTGCACATGTACAGATGCCGACTCTGTGAGATTCTATTACAGACGTTTTCCCCCTGGTATTGTTGAGAAAGGCTTTCAGTATGTCCATTTCAACAATCGGATCATGGCTGAAGTCGGTTCGTCAAGGACTACAAAATCACTTTTTTTGAACAATGCCCGGGTTTTTACGAACAGTAAAGGAGCAGTTCATTTACTGCTCCTCCTTTTTGCATGGCGCCATTTAAAAAATCAAAAATTGGTATGTGCAACAATATCTCAAACTGAGTTGATCAGTCCATATATAACCATACTGTCAGCGATAGACCTTGATTTCCATGCGGCCAGTCGAATTATAGCTCACCGGATGTTTGCGCTGTCAGGCCATCCGGGCCTTGCAGTTTTTGTAGAAGATCTCTATATCATCCTGATCGCCGTTTTTGAGTCTCTTATATATTTTCGAAATCGGATGGCATGCAAAAACCCCTTTTCTCACCGAAATACCTTTTCCTTCTTCCTCCTCCCATTCTCCGCCTATATTCCTGATAATCAACTCACCAAGATTTTCGTAAAAGTTGATTCCAGGATAAGTGTCCGGAGCATTTCAATCTGGTCACCGGTGAGTATATACTCTTTTTCATCTTCATCTCCCACCTTTATTGTCACAGTGCAATCTGACGAAATTTGAGAAACTCCTTTTATTTCATCACCCCGGACATTGAACCAGGAGTAAGTCAGGACTCCAATAATAGCTATTGAAATAACCGCAATTATTATTTTACCCCTGCTTTTCATTCTTTAGCTCCCTCCCAAGGTATCAGCCGAATAACCGATCTATGATTCAACGTTTGCAGGAAACACAAGCGTTGGCTTATCGAACGGGTAGTATCCTTTCTTTATCCATAACGGGTTGTAACTCCAGATGTTTTTCAAAATAGTCCTTGCATCGATCCCGGCCTCTTTTATTTCCGATTCCAGGTACTCTTTCGCAGCCCGGTCCTTTTCTCATTCTTTTCACTCCGGATTAAGAATGTTTGTTATGTGTCTGAAACCATATTCAAAACAAAGGCCCGAAGTAAATCTATTATATCATCATTGTTGTTAAACAGGATCATTGTTGTTAAACAGGATAATATTTTTATATTAAAAAGAACGCTTGTTCTTGAAATAATCACCTGATATAATGTAAGCGTATATAATGTAAGCGTACTTCGTGCAAGTACGCTGCATTTATTGAAAGGAGCCATTATTATGGATGAATTCAGGAAGCCTTATGAATACATGGAAGAGAAGGGTATAAGCGGATTCCTTCTGGTCTATTTTCTCATGCTTCTGGCACAGGAAACGCTGCTGGGCGTGATCACACTGTTCAACGGATATGACCTGCTTTCCGGGAACAGGGTCCTTGGTACGATCATAATGGGAATATCCGTCTTGTACATACTGTTTTCGCTGTTCTCGGCGATAGTACTCAAGAAGCTCAAAAAATTCGCCGTCAGAGTCTCAAAGGTATTCCTTGTATTCAGGGCCGTCTACCTGATCCCTTATCTTATTTTCAATACTATCAGTCAAATCAGGGATATACCATATAACATAGATCATGAGAAGTATTCGAATATGCTCGGAAGCATCATCGTATCATCCGTCGTCAGCTTTTTGTTAATTGTAGCTTTCAGTGCCGGATGGTATATGTATCTGAACAGATCCAAAAAAGTCAGGGAGTTGTTCCCCGTCGGGATCGACGGATCCAAAGCGCCGGT
>DAOSCC010000065.1:0-10874 GCA_035361135.1 Clostridiales bacterium
AGTGTTCAGCGAACTGAAGCTGGCATATCCGGACAGGGATATCAGGCTGGCCATCGATACCAGTTTGCCGCGTGTTTGTGTGGACCGTATCCTGTTCAGGCAGCTGCTCCAGAATGTGATATCGAACTCGATGAAGTTTACCGCCGTCAGGGAGAAGGCTCTTATAACTGTCGGCTGCACCATCACACAGGATAATTATGTCTTCTATATCAGGGACAACGGCGTCGGCTTCGATATGAAGTATTCGGGCAAGCTTTTCGGATTGTTCCAGAGGCTGCACACATCCGACGAGTTTGAAGGCAGCGGCATAGGACTTGTTACTGTTAAGAAAATAATTGAGAAGCATGACGGAAAGGTTTGGATAGATGGCAAAGTGGATGAAGGGGCGACCGTGTATTTCACATTGCCGCTGGAAGCTTCAGCCCAGTGATCCGCCTGGTTTGCGCCAGGACGGCATAAGCCCCATGGCGCCTTAAGGTTCTATAGTGTCTGGAAAGAAAGGATGGTCATGATCTATGATGAATGACAGGAGCAAAACAGCATTAAAAACTGCGTTGATCTATATGATCGCAGGCGTTTTCTGGATAATCCTGACCGACAGCCTGTTAGGCCTGTTAACAGCCAACAAAAGCATATTTTCGTGGATCAGCATAGCTAAAGGCTTGCTTTTCGTTGCCGTTTCGGCAGCCATTGTTTACGTGCTGGTGCAGAACCTGCTCAAAAGACTGATGGAACTTGAGTTAGAACTGCTTCACACCAGCAATGAGATGGAAGGTTCGAAAAAGGAAGCGGCTACGTCGTACAAGCAACTTATCGCGATAAAAAAGAAGCTGTATGATATGGCATATTTCGACCAACTGACGGGACTGCGCAACCAGATGTCGCTTCATGAGGATATGGGGAAAATAATCGGCGCCGACAGGAAATTCGCGCTGGTTTTTATGGACGTAGACAATTTTAAATATGTAAGTGACACACTGGGACACTCTTTCGGGAACCTGATACTCAAGGAGATAAGCAGCAAGCTTGCCGGACTCATGGAGGAAAACTGCGACCTGTACAGATTGGCCGGAGACAAGTTCATCGTTATTTATAAGGATATCAGGGGCATCCTGGATATCGAACAGTTTGCGCTTAAAATACTCAAGAGCTTCAAAGAGGCGGTGGTCGTCGAGGACAAATCATTCTACCATTCTGTGAGCATAGGCGTTTCCATATACCCTGAACACGGCGAAACGATCAATGATCTGCTCAAATGCGCCGAGATAGCTCTTTTCAAGGCCAAGGAGTCCGGCAGGAACAGGATCGTCATTTACCGCGAATCCATGGTTTCCGCTGTAAATGAATGGGTGGATACAGAGAGGTACCTGAGGAATGCGCTTGAGAAGAGCGAGTTCGAGCTTTACTTCCAGCCGCAGTACAGTATTGAGAAAGGTGAGATCTCGGGATTTGAGGCGCTTATCAGGTGGAGGAACGATGAAATGGGCTTCGTCATGCCGAGCAAGTTCCTGAAAGTGGCGGAAGATACCAATATGATAGTTTCGATAGGAGAATGGGTGCTGAGGAACGCATGTATATTCCTGAAAAGACTGCAGCAGGAGGGATTCGGCGACAGGACTGTTTCCGTGAATGTGTCGAAGATGCAGATACTTCAGGATGATTTTGCAGATTCGGTCCTTGAAATCGTCGAAATCGCCGATATCGATCCTCACAATCTTGAGATCGAGGTGCCGGAAAGCATCCTCATCGAGTATTACGATCTGGTGGCCGAAAAGTTGAACACTCTCAAGAACCGCGGCATCAAGGTCGTTCTCGATAATTTCGGGAGAGGCTACTCTGCGCTGAATTACCTGCGCAAGCTGCCCATTACTTCAGTAAAGCTGGACAAGACATTTACCGATATCATAACGATCGGAGAGGACAGCAAAATATTGACAGACTTCATGATCAAAATTGCCAGGAGCGCGAAACTGCAAATCGTCGGCGACGGAGTGGAGAACAGGGAGCAGTTCGATTACCTGAGCCGGAACGGGTGCCACAGGCTGCAGGGATATTACATAAGCAGACCGCTGCCGGAAAGGGAAGCAGTGAGGAGACTGCAGGAGTCTGCGTCCAAAACCGGCAGCAATGCTGACAAAAGCAATTCAACAGAACCAGCAGATACAATTGATGTTAAGGAATGAGCCAATGCAGCGATTTTAGTATTCAACTGATGAGATGCAGGGACGATTTCACAATGAAGCCGCAGCATGAGATGGATCTCATGGCTATCATGATTTCAATTAGCCGGGCAGGCAAAGCAACAAAGCAGGCACCGCAAACTGGAACACAGTTTTCAGATGCGGTGGCCTGGCATGCAGCATCCGGATGAGACCGGGTTTTTATGTGATCGGAGTCGAAACCTCTTTTTATTTTGTGTGCAGTTCTTCGAGATTCTTTCCTTCACGTATCTTTGAGCCTATTTTCGCTTTTTCGACTACCATATCTATTAATATGTTTCTTATCTCAGAAGGAGACTCTTCCAGGTCAAAGTGCTTTTTCAGTTCCTCCAGGTACGGCAGCTTTTCCAGTTCTTCCATGTCCACGTGTTTGGATTTGTCTTCACTGCTCAGGATGAATTGGCCTTTGAAAATATAATTGTCTTCTGTAATGTCAAGACCTGACATCAGCAGTTGGTCTGTTCTCATTAATATACCCCCTTATCACAGTTTATTAGATATGTGGGTCAGATATACCGCCGGGCACATGGATGCATACCATTGATGCAAACAGGAAGTGTAGTTTAAAAGCATAGTTATTACTTATATTTTAACATCTTTTTTCCCGTTTGAAAACCGCTAACATACGGATGGCTGCATGGACGATTATACCAGGTGTTTCAGCGCCATGATCCCGGGGAAACTCCCGGATTCGTGAAAAATTTTCTGTGTCATCGGAGTTTGAACGGGGCGTGAGACGAATGGACATTTATCGCCTTGTCATTATTGACTTTTAAGCCTTTTATCCTTATAATGATACTGTTGTGTGTGATTGTACCATAGTAGACAGAAGCATGAAGAGAACTGGTTTGGTTCTTTTTATTTGTTCATAATTGACAAAAAAATAACATGTTTGGGCAACACAGTATACAGTAATATATTCAAAAATGAAATAGTAAGGGAGGGTGCCAAATGTCATTTTTTGAGAGTGTGGCTGTCGCTGCTATTTGCATGGCAGTCGTTTTTTTGGTGCTGGCTGTTTTGTTTGCTCTTGTGCAGGCATTGTCAAGTGTTTTGGGTTCTGCCTTCCGAAAGGGCAAAAGCAATACGGAAGATGCGTCTGGAATGCAGCATACGGCCATGAAGACTGCGCAGGATCAGACTGCTGTTGCACGTGATCCGCAAATAGGCGCATCTGTTCAAGCAAGCAGTTTAAAACTCAACAATGTCGATGAAAGAACAGCAGCCATGATTATGGCAGTCGTGAGCCATGAGACCGGAACACCGCTGAATGAACTGGCCTTCAAATCTATAAGCCTGATGAAGTAAAAAGGCTGCTGTAACGGCTGGTCGCAGCTTTTGTAAAGGAGCGAGGTAAATATGAGATATTATGTAACAATCAATAATGTTGAATATGAAGTCGAGGTCGATAATGGGAAAGTCGGTGTCATGAGTACCAGGGAAGTATCACAGAATACCGCAGGCTCGGCAGCCGCCTCTGCAGAGGCAAAGGCTCAGCCTTCGGAAAATGTGCAGACAAAGGCGCCGAAGCCTGCGCCTGTTGATGTAAGCGGCGGCGAAGCTATAAAGGCGCCTATGCCAGGAACCATAATCGATGTGAAAGTCAATGCAGGTCAGGCAGTTAAGAGAGGTCAGGTTATATTGATCCTTGAAGCAATGAAAATGGAAAATGAGATAGTTGCACCTGCAGATGGGACAGTTGTACAAATCCAGGCCGTCAAGGGGTCATCCGTAAACGCCGGGGACGTCCTTGCAGTGCTCAGATAGAGAGGTGATCGACATGTTTTTGGATGCAATAAATACCTTATTACAGGAATCCGGATTTGCTGCGCTTACCTGGCAGCATTGCCTGATGATCGGTTTGGCTTGTTTTCTCGTATATCTGGCAATAGTAAGGAAGTTTGAACCGCTGCTGCTTTTGCCGATAGCCTTTGGCATGCTGCTGGCAAATCTGCCTATCGCAGGGCTGATGGCCGGACCGCAGGAAGGTTCGAACGGGCCTGGGGGACTGCTGTATTACCTGTACCAGGGAGTCAAACTTGGGATATATCCGTCGCTGATCTTCCTTGGCATCGGGGCGATGACCGATTTCGGGCCGCTGATCGCAAGACCGTCCAGCCTTTTCATGGGTGCCGGAGCACAATTTGGCATAGCGGCTGCGTTCATGATAGCGATCGCATTGGGCTTTAAGCCTGGGGAAGCAGCTTCCATCGGGATAATAGGAGGCGCTGACGGACCGACCGCAATATACCTGACGACCAGGCTGGCGCCTGAACTTTTGGGGCCGATAGCGATCGCGGCATATTCCTACATGGCGCTGATACCGATGATACAGCCGCCGTTGATGAGGCTGCTTACCACGAAGAAGGAAAGAGAAATAAAGATGGAACAGCTGCGCGAGGTTTCGAAGCTTGAAAGGATAATATTCCCGATAGCTGTCACAGTATTCTGCGTGTTATTGCTGCCCTCCGTCGCACCGCTTATCGGCATGCTGATGCTCGGCAACCTTTTCAGGGAATCCGGAGTGGTAGAAAGACTTTCAAACACTGCTCAGAACGCATTGATCAATATCGTTACGATTTTCCTCGGAGTAACTGTAGGCGCGACAGCCAATGCCGAGACTTTCCTCAGACTCCAGACCCTCGAGATAATCGGCCTGGGACTTTTGGCATTTATGTTCAGCACAGTGGGAGGATTGCTTATAGGAAAGCTCATGTGCTGGCTCTCGGGCGGAAAGATCAACCCGCTGATCGGTTCGGCAGGAGTTTCCGCTGTGCCTATGGCAGCCAGGGTCTCGCAGATCGAAGGTCAGAAGGCCAATCCGTCCAGCTACCTCCTTATGCATGCCATGGGCCCGAACGTAGCAGGCGTAATAGGCTCTGCTGTCGCAGCAGGAGTACTGCTGGCGCTGTTCGGATGATACAGATACAGGATATATACAGACGGGACGGCTCGGGCCGTCCCGTTTTGCTTTTCATGGGGGACAGTTCTGCAGAAGCTGAGGTACGGTCCGGGGAAGAGGGACATTTCTTCAAGCATATCTTAACTGATCTGTATCCGGAATTATAAATTGTTATACTCAGACACCGCCGCACCGGGAAGATAAAAAAACAAAGGATACGCGGATCCTGCGTATCCTTTGCTCACTGGCTGCGGGAGAAGGATTCGAACCCTCACAGACTGATCCAGAGTCAGTAGTGCTACCCTTACACAATCCCGCAACGTTTGCGACAGTCGTTATTATAGCACATTGTCCATGGGTTATGCAATAGTTTTTTCAAAACTGTTATGCTTGACCGCCGCTTTTGTGAAATCCCCCGAAAAAGTAATATAGAGCCCATCCGGGCCCCATACCAGCTAAATGATATTCATCCGGGTAAAACAAAAGAGAGTCGTTCCTTGAACGAGTAAGTCCATTATACTAGTACAATAATCCTATGTCAATAAGAATAAAGACCTATTTTTCCCCGACAAATGGAAGGTGTTGACACCACAATCAAATAAGTATTTTGCAAAAATATCTTGTAATGCTATAATAGGTAAAGTGGCGGCAGGACAGCGGTTCAGAAGTGACGGATACAGCCGGACAGACAGTTTTCGTTTGGAATGGGTCTGCACAGAGCAGCAGGTTTGCGGATCATGAGCGGCAACTGTGCAGTGCATCATGCGTTGCATTGAATCCTGATACATATTGCCAGATGATTTGTTGAAAATATTCATAATGGTGGAATTATTTATAAAGAATAAGAGTTATTTACGGAGGTTATATCGTGTCAAAAAGCAAACAAAAGCTTAAAGTCATCCCTTTGGGAGGATTGCAGGAAATAGGGAAGAACATGACGGTTTTCGAATACGGAGACGAAATACTGGTGGTCGATTGCGGACTTTCGTTCCCTGAAGACGATATGCTTGGAATAGATCATGTCATACCTGACATATCTTACCTTGCGAAAAATAAAGAGAAAGTCCTTGGTATAATCCTGACACACGGCCATGAGGACCATATCGGGGCAGTGCCTTACTTTTTGAAGGAAATAAACGTGCCGGTATACGGCACCAGGCTGACGCTCGGACTGCTGAAGTATAAGCTGGAGGAGCACGGGATACTGCCGGCGGCAAAGCTTATCGACGTGGAACCTGGCGATACAATACGCCTGGGGACATTCAAGGTGGAATTTATAAGGACCACCCACAGTATTGCCGACTCGGCGGCACTGGCGCTGCATACGCCCGTGGGGATCATCATCCACACGTCTGATTTCAAGATCGATTATACGCCGATAGAGGGCAAGACGACCGACCTGGCACGGCTTGCAGATCTCGGCAGGAAGGGCGTGCTGCTGCTGATGTGCGACAGCACGAACGCGGAGCGTCCAGGATACACGATGTCTGAAAGGACAGTGGGCGAAACGTTCGAGGATATTTTCATGGATGCGAAGAGCAGGATCATCGTGGCAAGCTTCGCATCCAATGTCCACAGGATCCAGCAGGCCATAGACGCGGCCGCCAAGTTCAACCGGAAAGTGACCGTCGTTGGCAGGAGCATGATGAATGTGGTCAATGTGGCGATGGAACTTGGATATCTCAATGTGCCGGATGGGATGATGGTGGACGTGGACCTGATCGACAAGTATCCGCCGGAAAAGATGGTCATCCTGACGACCGGCAGCCAGGGAGAGCCGATGTCCGCGCTGTCGAGGATAGCTGTCAACGAGCACAAGAAAGTTGAGATCGAGCCGGGCGACCTGGTGATTATTTCAGCGTCGCCAATACCGGGAAATGAAAAGTCCATTTTCAAGGTCATAAACGAGCTGTTCAAAAAAGGCGCGGACGTCATATATGAATCGCTGGCGGATGTACATGTGTCGGGGCATGCATGCCAGGAAGAGCTGAAACTTATGCACAGCCTGGTCAGGCCGAGATTCTTCATGCCGGTCCACGGCGAATACAGGCACCTAAAACAGCATGCGAACCTGGCGGCTAAAATGGGGATGCCGCCTGAAAATATCTTTATGATGGAGAACGGCCAGGTGCTCGAACTGGGTCCTGATTCGGCCAGGATCAACGGAAGCGTCACATCGGGCAGGATACTTGTTGACGGCCTCGGTGTGGGCGACGTCGGAAGCATCGTGCTCAGAGACAGGAAACTGCTTTCGCAGGATGGGCTGATAGTTGTGGTCATTACGACAGAGAAGGAATCCGGACAGATCATTGCGGGTCCCGATATCATTTCCAGGGGATTCGTATATGTCAGGGAATCTGAAGATCTGATGGAGAATGCCCGTGAGATCATAAAACAGACGCTTGCGAAACTGGACGGGAAGAGGGCCAACGACTGGGCCGCCAAGAAGAATGTCATCAAGAATGACCTGAGAGAGTATCTGTATGAGAAAACCAAGCGCAAACCGATGATATTGCCTATCATAATGGAGATATAAAGAAAAGGTGACACTCCCCGGCAAGGCATGCGCGGCATTCCCCGGCCTTACAGGGAATGCTTCCATGGAAGGGAGCGTCACCAGTCTTTTTCTGTGAACAGTGCCTCTGAAATAAACATGCCCGGCATGTCATATGTTCACATATTATCCGGCAGGATGCCGAGCAATATGCGTCCATGTGACGTACCAGGCACTAAAATCATCAGCATCCGAATTACTCAGCAAATACCTTTGTTGCTGCCTCTGCTGCTGATCCGGCGTCGGGTGTGTAAATATCGGCGCCGATGGATTGCCTGTATGCGTCCGTGACGGGAGCGCCGCCTATCATTACGGTGAACTTGTCCCTGAGGCCTTTTTCCTTCAGCATTTCGACTATTTTTTTCATCTCGGGCATCGTTGTGGTAAGCAATGCGGAACATGCGATAATACGGGCGCCGTTTTCTACTGCTGCGGAAATGAACCGTTCAGCAGATACATCGGTTCCAAGATCGATGACTTCGATGCCTTTGCCTTCCAGCATCATTTTGACCAGATTCTTGCCGATGTCATGAAGGTCGCCCTTTACAGTTCCGATCACGGCTTTGCCTTTCGATTTGACGCCGGCGCTGACCAGCACAGGCTTCAGCACTTCCATTCCTGCGTTCATCGCTCTTGCGGCGATCATAACTTCCGGCACATATATCTCATTATTCATGAATTTCGTTCCGATAACGTCCATTCCGCTGATAAGGCCCTCTTCCAGGATCTTTTCGGCAGAAACGCCTTTATCCAATGCTTCCCGGACCAGTTCCCTTACGGTATTTGCTTTACCTTTCTGCAGGTTTTCCGATATAGCGCTCAGTATCTCCAATCAAAGACCTCCAATCTTCCATGCTTCATCATGAAATGACTACTTTGTGATAAGTCTTCTTGCCCTTTTTGATCATCAATTCGCCGTTTACAAATGCATCCCTGCAGATCATATGGTCTATCGAAGAAACCTGGCTGCCTTCGATATATATGCCGCCCTGCTGTACCAGCCTGCGGGCTTCGCTCTTCGACGGTACGAGCCCGGTCCTGCAAAGCAGGTCAAGTATATTGATCCCTTTCTCGAGTTCCGAAAGGGGGATCGAGGTCGACGGCATGTCGCTTGTACTGCCTCCGCCTCCGAACAGTGCTTCCGCAAGCTGTTTTGCCTTCATGGCCTCATCTTCGCCGTGTACCAGCTTCGTTACCTCGTATGCCAGCACTTTCTTGGCTTCATTGATCTGTTCGTCCCTGAGCTGTGCCAGCCTGTTTATTTCATCCATGGGCAGGAATGTCAGAAGCTTAAGGCATTTTATGACGTCGGCGTCGTCGACGTTCCTCCAGTATTGATAGAAATCATACGGGGAAGTTTTTTCAGCATCCAGCCAGAGGGCGCCTTTTTCCGTTTTTCCCATTTTCTTGCCTTCGCTGGTGGTGAGCAGGGTGAACGTCATGCCGTAAGCCTGTTTGCCCTCGACACGCCTTATCAGGTCGATGCCTGCGATTATGTTGGACCATTGGTCGTCTCCGCCGAGTTGCATGCAGCAGCCGTATTTTTTGTTAAGGATCAGAAAGTCATAACTTTGCATCAGCATGTAATTGAATTCGATGAAAGTCAATCCTCTCTCCAGCCTTGACTTGAAGCACTCGGCGGTCAGCATCCTGTTGACTGAGAAGTGGACTCCTATTTCTCTCAGGAACCCGATATAGTTGAGATCCAGCAGCCAGTCAGCATTGTTGACCATAATGGCTTTACCGTCGGAAAAGTCGATGAATTTTGACAACTGGGCCTTGAATTTTTCCGCGTTGTGGTTTATCGTTTCCCGGGTCATCATTTTACGCATATCGGTCCTGCCGGACGGATCGCCGATCATGGCCGTACCGCCGCCTATGAGGGCTATGGGCTTATGTCCGGCCCGCTGCATATGCGCCATTACCATCAACTGAACAAAATGGCCTACATGCAGGCTGTCTGCGGTCGGATCGAAGCCTATGTAAAATGTGACCTTGTTGTTGGAAAGAAGATCCTTTATCTCTTCTTCATGGGTGAGCTGGGCGATAAAGCCCCTTTCTTTCAGAGTATCGAAAACGTTGTTCGCCATAGTTACCTTCCTTTACCCTTTATAGCTGTCTTCCCTTTAGTTTTTGAGTATTTTACCATACTGTATACAGTTATTCAAGTTCAGTTACAGACCTTATGGCCCGTCGCGGCGGATGCCATTCAGGCCTGGACCGGATCTGTGCATGAAAAAAGGGATACATAGGTATCCCCGAGTTATCGTACTAATTCAGCTTTGTCTGGCAAGTTCGGCCATATATGTATCATGCGATCGCTCTTCCGGTTTTGTCACGGTATATCAACAGTGAGAACACTGCAATGACGAAATACTGGGCAGCCGGGATGACGCTGAGTATCACCGGGCCAAGTACCGGTATTGCGCCGAGGAAGCCGAGTATTGCACTTACGACGCTGGCGGCCAGGGAGACCAGTATCGTGATGCCCAATACTGTCCAGAAGCATGTTCTGACGATTTCGATGGATTTTTTGAAACCATCGAATACACTCAGTCCGTCAACCACCATTGCTGAGAACCAAAGGCTGATGAGCACGCCGAATGCAATGAAGAAAAGTACCAGTGCAATGATCACGATCACCATCAGCGCTACGCCGAAACCTTTCAGCAATGACACCAGAAGGACCATCAGCAGCAGGATAAGTATCGTTGCGATGCCGAGGACCAGGTTCACCACCAGCGATCCGATAAGGAACATGACATACTTTACGAAGTTTTCGCTTATTGCCGCTCCGATCTCGTTCAGGGTAGCGCTTCCTGTTTCGAGCTTTTTGTTTACGAGACCATAGGTGGCAGGTTCATAGATGAACCGGGCAATAAATGCTACGATGCCGCTTCCGACTGTCAGTGCCAGTATGGTGGGGACAAGTCTGAATATGGCTTCCGCACTCGTGAAGTTGTCCATATCTGCCAGCGAAAGGATAGTACCCAGGCTGGCTGCAGCTCCCGCACCCTGTATGAGACCGGATATGGCCAGCAAAACAAATACGGGGATGATGAGCATCCAGTTTTTGATAGCAAAATCAACTGCACTAGATAAATACTTCATGGTACACCTCCATCATGTTTATATATACCTATTCTATATGGCGGAAAAAATCCTTCCATTAAGCAAAAAAATAAAATAACATTTGTAA
>DAOSCC010000066.1:0-10753 GCA_035361135.1 Clostridiales bacterium
GCGGCTTCTCCCTGCGCGATGCATGTGCCTATGGCACTGGCGCTGCTGGCAGCCAGGGACGAGAACGAGATCCTCGGGCCAACCATGAGCAGGTTCAGCACCCCGTCTGGCACGAGGCTGCCAAGGGGTATTGCGTATTGGTCCGGATCTGCGGCGATAAAGGTGCCGCTGGCAGCGAATTTGCTTATCATTATCGGGTGGGAACCCATTGCGACTGTATCGTCAAAATACCTGCCGCCGAGGATGTCATCGACGCTCAGCACATATTTGCCCTTGTAATGCTTTGATTCCTTTACTCTCAGGCTGGGCGCCGCTTTTGAGAAGACATGGTCCTTCAGTTCCACGTAATTTTCGGAAAGCCAGCGGCTCAGGTTCTTCGCTTCCTCAACAGCGGTCCCGTAAGCGCGCTGCATGCTGTCACCGTCCAGCACGTCGACCTCCGCCACCTGCAAACCCCTTATGATCACTTTGCCGTCGGAAAGGAAGCAGATCCGCGGATCTTCAAGCCTGATGTTTTTATTCAGCGGTTCGTATTTGACAGGCCCGTCATTGAATACGGCTGTCCTGCCGGCAAGATTTTTGCCGTCGGCGGCGCTCCCGGCCTTCAGTTCCATTTCGAAATTGAGGCTGACAGGCATGAACCTGTTTTCCAGTCCCAGGTCGGCAGAGCCTGTGAAGTACGGCACCTTGCACAGTTCTAGCAGCGCCCCGCTGTCTGACGCGTCTATGTACATCCTTGCCGAAAGGTCCGCTTTCCCGTCCTTCGTCAGGACTTCTATCGAATCGATATGCCTGCCGGTCATGTTCACGCCCGTTACAACGGAACCTGCAATGGCGGAAAGGTCGCTTTCCGCCTGTATGAGTTCGTTTACCGCTTCCGTATATTCCTCCGGGCTGAAGCAGTCGCCGGTTTTTTTATACAGCTCTTCAAGGAACCCTCCGTTGAGCATTTTGCCGCTGCTGTCCAGGGGCACTTCAAGCTCCGGGATGAGGCACCGGGTTATTATGCCTCCCATGTCGTAATCTTCGCTTATGAGCAGTGTGCGCGCCCCGAGCCTTGCGGACGATATGGCCGCAGCGATGCCCTGCGGTTCCGCTCCGTATACGATGACGTCATAGACAGGCCCCTCTTCATCGGGCAGCAGTTTGGACCAGTATTTCCTGTCCGCCTTTATGTTTATATCCTCGCTCCCCCTGTTGAATATCGGCCTGAATCCGAATTGATATATCAGAAAAACCAATGCCGCAACCAAAACGACCCTGAATACTTTTTCCTTATCCATATCAAAAGATCCCCTCATATGGCCCGGCATCGCCTGCCGTGCCGCTGCGGCAGTATGTTTCAGATTTAAGGCTTGTTTTTGTATGTATAGCGGGTTTCCTTCACATTTCCTGCATCTGCGCCTTATGCCGCCAATTTATATATCGGCCAGACCAAAGCTTATGCTTAGCGCTTCATTAACTTTTTCCATCAGTTCGTCGTCCAGATGCCCTATACGTTCCCTGAGCCTTTTCTTGTCTATGGTCCTGATCTGCTCGAGCAGTATCACCGAGTCCTTCTGCAGCCCGTACTCCTGCGCGCTTATCTCGATGTGGGTCGGCAGCTTCGCCTTGTTGATCTGCGACGTTATGGCCGCCGCTATCACCGTAGGGCTGTACTTGTTGCCGATGTCGTTCTGCACTATCAGTACGGGCCTGACTCCCCCCTGCTCAGAGCCGATCACGGGACTCAGATCGGCATAGAAAATATCACCGCGTTTTATTATCACGTTTACTCCAACTCCCCAAGTCGTTCCTCATATTTTAGCTGCTGTTCGCTGTCCGCTTCCATGCACATCTCTGCCAGCCTCATGTTTATCTCGGCCATTTCCAGGTAACCTTTCTTAAGCCTCTCTCTCATCTCTATCTTTCTCTTTTCCCGCAGGTACAATTTCATCGCTTCTCTGACAAACTCGCTTCTGTTGGTCTTCTCAACAGACACGATATGGTCTATTTCTTTAAGCAGATTATCAGGAAGGCTTATAAGTATTTTTTTCAATTCTGCCAAAATAAATCCCCCATTTTTCGATCGAATTGCAATCCGTTCCTGAGAAGATACCGTCCAGCCAGGCAGCGCACAACAGCAGCACTTAAATAATTCTTTGCTGCCCTCACCAAAAATATGTGGTAGTATATACTTCATTATATACGATAGTATATACCCGGTCAAATTACATTACTGTTACCGATATAAAGCCGCATATAACTCTGTCGCAGAAATAAAAAAAACCTGCTGCGATTTAAATGCAAGCAGTTATAAACCTGCTGCTGTAATACATGCGGCAGGAACTGCTATTAAAATATTATTCAGGACTAAATGAGATAATTCAGGACGCTGCAGATTTTTCCGCCTTTAAGGTAGACGCGCGGTATCCTTTTGCCTATGATGCAGACCAGTTCGTAATTGATGGTCCCCACCTGTTCCGCTATCTCGTCGACGCTGATGCATGCCCCGTTCTGTTTTCCGAATATGACGACCTCGTCCCCCACGTGCACTTCGTGCTCCAGGTCGGTCACGTCGAGCATGCACTGGTCCATGCAGATCCTGCCCACGACCGGCGCGAATTCGCCGTTCACGAGCATCTTCCCCTTGTTGGACATGAGCCTGGTATATCCGTCGGCATATCCGATGGGCACGGTGGCGATCCTGCTTTTCCGGGCGGTCCGGAATGTCCTACCGTAGCTGATGCATACGCCCCTGTCAACGTCCTTGACATAGATAACTTTGGCTTTCAGCGTCATTGCTGGCTTCAGATCTATTTTCCAGTCCACGTCTTTAGAAGGGTACAGTCCGTAAAGTATGATGCCGGGCCTGACCATATCAAGGTGCATTTCCGGGTATTGCAGAATGCCGCCGCTGTTGCATGCATGCCTTACCGGGATGTGTATCCCGGCTTTCTCAAGTTCGTCGTAAAGGCTCATGAAGCGCTCGAACTGCATCATCGTATAGCTTCTGTCGGCCTCGTCGGCCGAAGCGAAATGCGTAAAGATACCTTCGATCACGATACCCGGCATCTTTGCTATCTCCATGATGCTTTTCACAGCAGTATGCCCCGGCATGAAGCCCACCCTGGACATGCCGGTGTCGACCTTCACATGGATCTTCGCTTTCCTGCCGAGCCTGACGGCCGCAGCGGACAGCGCTTCGGCGAGATCCAGGCTGAAAACTGTCTGGGTGACTTCGTTCAGTATTACTTCATCCGCCCTTGCCGGGTCGGTATAGCTCAATATAAGGATGGGCACGCCGATGCCCATTTTCCTGATCTGGATGGCTTCATCCAGCATCGAAACGGCCAACTGGGTAACGCCGTTGTCAAGCAGCGTACTGACCACCTCAAGCACCCCGTGCCCGTACGCGTCAGCTTTTACGACGCCCATCATCTCCACGTTTTTGCCCGTCAGCTTTTTTATCTCCCTGGTGTTGTAGGCAATCGCGTCCAGGTCGATCTCCGCCCATGCCCTGTTAAGCTTGTACTCCATGGTGTCCCGTTTATATACCATCATGTCCCGTGTCCTCCGTCCAACATTCTCCAGGTCTCTTTCAAAACCTCTTTGATCGTTATCGGCAGTATGTCCACAAGGTCGCCCGCTACCATTCCGTGCATCCCCTTTAGTTCGGCGGCAGCGTCGCCGGCAAGCCCGTGCAGGTAAACTCCCGCTGCTGCGGCGTCGCCGACAGGCACTCCCTGCGCAGCGATACCTGCTATCATGCCGGTGAGCACGTCACCGGTACCGGCAGTGGCCATGCCTGCATTGCCCGTGGTGTTTATGAGCACCCGGCCGTCCGGGTATGCCACTATGGTCCTGCTGCCTTTCAGTACAACGGCCACGCCGTATTGCTGTGCGAAATTCAGGGCTGTGCCCATCCTGTCTGACTGCACCTGTTTCGTATTTGTTCCCGTGATCCTTGCCATTTCTCCCGGATGCGGCGTCAGTACAGCATCCGTTTTCAGCTTTCTTAGCACCGACGTGTCTGCCGAAATGGCATTGAGCGCATCTGCGTCGATCACGAGCGGTACTTTGCTGTTTTCGATAACTGCCTCGACGATCTTCCTTATATCATCGCCCGCCGTCAGGCCCGGACCTATTGCTGCCACATCCATTTTATCCATCAGGCCGAGGATGTGTTCAACGCATGAGGCCGAAAGGCGTCCGGTGCCGTTGTCTTCAAGCGGTATCACTATCGGTTCGGTCATTTTCGAGGAATATACCGGGGCAAGACTCTTCGGCACGCCCGCGTACACAAGGCCTGCGCCAGTCCGCAGCGCCGACATGGATGCAAGGCAGCCAGAGCCGGTCATGCCCGTGGAGCCCGTGATGATCAGTACCCTGCCGTAATCGCCCTTGTTGCTGTCAGGCTTCCGCCGCGGGATCATTGCCGATACCATGTCAAGGTCGATGGTTTCGGTCTTTATGTCCTGCTTCTCCAGCACACAGGCCGGTATCCCGATATCAGCCGTGATCAGCTCCCCGGTGTACCGGCAGCCCGGATGGAGTATCAGGCCCAGCTTGGGCAGGCCAAAAGTGACAGTGGCGTCAGCTTTGACGCACACACCTTTAATGCTTCCGTCCCTCCCGTCGATACCTGACGGTATGTCTATTGACAGTACAGGCCTTCCGGATGCGTTGATGCGCTCGATTATCTCTGCTGCAAACCCCGTGATATCCCTGCTGAGACCCGTGCCGAACAGTCCGTCCAGTATGAGGTCGGACACGGCAAGGTCCGACACGAAACCGTCGAGGCCTGTTTCTTCCGTAAGTTCTGTAATTCCAAAGCCGATCCTTTCAAGGATCTCCATGTTGAAAAGCGCGTCGCCTGACAAGCCCTTCTTTTCACCCATAAGGTACACCCTGGCGTCCGCTCCTTTGCTGTGGAGCAGCCTGACTGCCGCGAATGCGTCGCCGCCGTTGTTGCCTCTGCCGGCGACTACCGTAACGAGCCTGCCGGCGCAGCCTCCCATCATGGCCCTGGCCTGCGCGGCTACTGCCGCAGCGGCATTCTCCATAAGCAGTATGCCGGGGATCCCGTACTCGTTTACCGTGCATTCATCGATTTTTTTCATTTGCCCGGGTGATACGACCTTCATCACTCAGCCTCCATTCGCAGCTACTCTATGGGCGCCTGTCTCCGATCGTGATCGCGGATTTCGATCATGTTTCCTGATTCAGATTATGTTCCCGGACTTCGACCGGCCCTTAAATCATGCTGATACGGCCGAATATGCGGCACTCAACGTCGTACTGCCGATGCTCATCATCGCGCCCCTGCTGTTGTTTGAAAACATCGCTCCGAATGCCGTTTGAGAATATTGCTCCGAATTTCATCTGAAAAACGCCGCGCAACAGCCGCATCGCATCCGAAAGATGTCCCGTATCACTTGAAAAACATCCTGTCTATCTTCTCAAGCTCCTCCCCGCCAAGCAGGTCATGGAAGTACGAATATATGTCCGAGTCATCCTGCGACAGCGCTTCCTTCTCGTCGATATATTCCTTCAGCTTCGCCTTCGTCTCTTCTATCAGCTTCTCCAGTTCCTCGACTCTTTTTCTGCCCGAACGTATCTTATAATATACGACCATAACCGTCAACTCCAGAAGTTCGATGTTTGCATCCCTGATCCTTGACGGTATTTCTTCAAGTTCCTCTTCTATCCGTTTTGCTCTCGCATTTATCCTTTTTATCTCCTGTTCCGAGGCTTTCATCTCATCCCTGGCGGCTTCGCTGCCCTTTTCGAAGGCTTCCGTCGTGAGCTCCATGATCCTGCTCAAATGATGCTTCTTGGCAGCCGCGATCTCCTTCTGCTCTGCCAGAAGGCGGGCTTCTTCCTTCATGAGTTCCCTGAGCTTCTGTTCACAGCGTTCGATCTCCGGAGTTTTCTGCGTATTGGTAAAAAGCTTGTTCCAGCGCTCGTCAAGGATGAGGAGCGATATGTCGTTCCTTCTGAGCGTACCTGCGTCAAATTTCAGCTTCATTCTCATTTGTCTTAATTTCTTCGGGAATATCTTCGGCAGCGGCAATCGTCATCACCTCCCGGTTAAAGCATTTTTCAGGTATGACAGCGATTCTTCCCGCTTTTTCTGCAGTATTTCCCTGACCGTCAGATAATCGATGGCGCCAGTCTGGCCGCCCAGCAGCTTCCTGAAACCGTCAGAGCCTGAAGACAGATGATACAGTCGTGAAAGGAGCCCCGTGACCTCAAGTATGTTGTGCTGTCTCGAACCGACAGCTTTTGAAGGATCCCTGGAAGCCTCGAAGGAGTAGAATTCCTTTTCGAATATAAGGGAGAAAACTGTCCCATGGAACGAATCGGTCAGGACCGCCGATGCCCCCGCGAACAGGCCCAGGAACTCGCGCGGCCCGCAATCGAGCCTCTTGTATTTTGTCTGTGGAACGACCCTTCTGGAACCGCAGAGAGATACGACGGGCAGGCCGTATTTCCCGGCGACCGCCCCGACATAGTCCGCGTATTTTCTCGCATCCGTGATGAAATAGCAGAGGATGTAGCCGCCGCCTGCATTTTGGCGGCCGCTGTCCGCCTTCGCAGATTTTTCTCCTGTACCCGGATATGCGCCGCATGCTTCCGCGGCCGACGCGATTTTGCCCCATTCCTCCGCCGGAAGGAGCAGTGTCGGGTCGAGCACCGTGACCGCTTCCCGACCCGTTATTTCCCTGATTATCTTCTCGCCCTGCTTTTCCCGCGAAGAAAGGCTGTCGAATTTCTCAAGGTACCGGGCAAGCTCCTCCCGTTTGTCCTCCGGTATCGAACTTACGCCGAAACTCGGGGCATAGGCCACACGCCTGCCGTTCACGGCAAAATCGGCAAAGAACGCCGGATCATATGTCTTTTCACTGAAAATGAAGGGGTTCCATATCTGGTCGCTGCCGCATACATAAACGTCATACGCGGGCGGATCATCGCAAAGCTCTTTATATGAGCCGTAGAATTTACCGGAAAGTCTCATTTCATCGGCAACAAAACTGTCGAACCGGTCGTGCCTTTTTTTGAGGCTGCCGTAATGCAGCAGTGTGTCCGCATTTGAAAGGATAGATGCCGGCGACAGGCCTTTTTTGAAAAGGCTGCTTCCCTCTATGTTGTCCTTCCTGACATAGTTGATTATCTCGCAATCCACGCCAAGAAGCTGTATTGCCCGCATTAACGCGTATGCCTGCAACTGGGCCCCGTAATGGTGCGCATAGTGGAATGTCAATATACCTGCTTTCATTCTGTTGATCCCTCCGTCAGCCGGCAACGGCCTTTACCCGTTTTCCGGCCGATTCACAAATCCTGCATGAATCTTCCGCCGGCCTTTTCATTTCCCAGCCCGGTTCCTGGCCAGCTGTCTTACTCTTTCATAAACTGCAGCTGCCGTTTTTCTCTCCATCAGTATGTTTCCTGCGCCGATGACCAGCAGCGCCCATATCCCGACGGCCACCGCATATAACGCCCATTCGATATAGCCCCCGGTATTAATATCGGCAAAATATACCGCCGGGAGCACTGTTATAAAGAACAGCACGACAAGCCTGATCACCCTTCTTATCGTCATGAACGGGCTCAGCTTCGTCACTGTTTTGGGTATGTAGAAAAACAGGTCGATGTCACGGTAGAGATTCGATAGTATGGCGCCGGTCAATACACCCACGATACCGAAGTACGGCGCCAGCAAAACTGAGGCCACGACTATTATCAGCGCCTGTATAAGCGACTGAAGCCTCGTTTCCCTGTACAGTCCCGCCGATATAACGAGCATGCCCTGCGGGTTCTTTATGTTCGTTATTATCCCGGTCGCCACGAACATTGCGGCTACCGTCGGCCTAATGTATTCGGCGTCGGTAAACCCGGCCGTATATATCTCCATGAACGGCATGATCATCACCGCCGCGACGGAGTAACCCCACGCCACCAGCGCATAATACAGGTATTCGTACTGGTGGTACGCCTTCTGCAGCGTCGGCAGTTCGTTCCTGGCCAGCATGTCGCCGAATATGGCGCTAAGCCCGTTGCTGAACGTGGTCAGCAGCGCCAGCACGCTTGTGAACACCATGTTGTAGGTGACAAATACGCTTGCCTCGCTGAGGCTGACAAAAAGGGACGTGACGACAACAGGCGTGGCAGTCGATGCCGCTCCGAGTATCTGGAGCACCAGGGCGTCCCACCTCTTGTCCAGCGCCTCGTTTTTGGGCGGCGCGCTGAAGTCTATGTCTTTGTACTTCAGCCTGCCGTAGATGACATAAAGCGCCGAACGGGCGAAGAAGCTGGTCAGCGCTGCCAGCTGGACGATCACTATATTCAGCCGGAAGCTTGCAAGGATCAGAATGATCACTGCGTTCATAGCCACGGCCGCCGCATTTATCAGCGAGATCACGTAACTTTTCTGGTCCGCCGTGTACAGCACTTTGTATTTGCCCACCGCAAAGAACTCCATGGCGCCGGACGCGCCGATTATCAGCACAAGGGCGGCAATGGTGAACACATCTATGCCCTGGCCGGATGTGAGCATCGGGTAGATGAAAGCGGACACGACCACAAGCGCCGAGAAAATATAGCCGGAGATGTTGTAAAACCGGTTCGACGCGGACAGTATCCCGTTTATGTCGTCGCTGTTCTTCTCGGCCAGGGGCTTGTACAGCGCATAGACCGCAGCCCCGGCCAGGCCGGCTTCCACGAGGTTGAAATAGGAAATGAACTGCCTTATGGATGTCACAAGGCCGTTCACATTTGAGCCGTATACCGTTATCATGACCCTGGGCAGGATCAGGTTTACTATAATGTTTACGAGCTGAAGCGCCACGGCGCTTATCGAGTTGTAAAAGGACAGCTTTGTCCGCATGATCTACTATCAACCCCTGCCTAAAACTTTCTTTATGATGCACTTAACCTGGTACTTGATGCTTGTGTTGTCCATATACTTTCTTCTCAGCCTGTCGAAGCTGTGGCCGTTTTTCATATCTGCGAAAAACCTGGCCCTTCCCGCCGGCTCCGGCAATGATGAAACAAGCCTCGGGTTGTACCTGACAGCGTCCTCCGGGGCATATTCGACGATATCCGCACGGTCACTGATGCCGAACAGTGCTTCTTCTCCGGCCTTTGTGTGTGTAATAACGAGCGATATACCCCTGTTGTCATCCCTGACCGCCGTGTCATCTTCTCTGGCTCTAGTGTCACCGGCCTCGGGCAATGTGTCACCGTCTATGGTAGCAATATCATCGCCCTTGACCGTCCTGTCGCTGTCCATGAGCATTGTGCCACCATCTGTGGCCGCAGGGCCTTTTCGTTTTGCCAGGCCTTTTAATTTCTCAATGCCCCAGAAATCGGCCAGCGTTATGTCGGCCTGTGAGTTTTGGATCCTGAACCTGCAGTCGAAACAGGACCTCCTGGTATACAGGTTTTTGAAAAAACCCATCAGGTAGAGTTCTTTTTTGACACTTACCACGTACCTGCCGCCGTTTTCAAATCCGATGCTGACGCTGGATTCCCTCCATCCTCCGGATTTGTCGCGGAAAGATACGGACGAAATGCGGCTGTTATACCTTTTTCCCAGGTAATCGACAAACATCCTCCAGACCTTCGGGGACGGCACGCCGAAGCATGCGAGGTCGCACGCCGTCAGGCCGGCATACTTCTTCCCCAGGTAAGCCTTAAGCCCAGCGATCTGGCACGGTGTCCCGCAGAACAGTACTTTTCTGCCTTCTTTCAGGTATTTTTCAGCTTCTTTGAAAGTTTCGCCGATCTCGCTCTGCACATATTTCGACCGGCGCAGATCGTCCAGTTCGCCGATGCTTTCTATACATTTATGCTTTACATTGAATTCGCTGTCAAACGCAGCGCCGAACACGGCTCCGCCGTCTTCCAGCGTTTTTGCGGCAAGCTCGGAAAATATGCCGCCGGACGAGCTTTTTTCCCTTGTCCCGTCGTTTTTCGAACAACAGGCAAAGGCTCTCATTCCGCCGAAATTTGACGCGGAGCCGTCAGTCGATTTTCTGCAGCCGCCATCGGTTTCATCCCGGACAGATTCCGCCGCACTGTTTTCTCTGCTTCCAAACACCGGCACACTGCTTCTGCCTGCGGTAAAAACGGACGTGCCATCCGTGTCAGTAACGATACTGCCCGTTTTCTCAAACGCGGCATTGACCGGGCATGTCCTCCTGCACAGGCCACAGTCATTGCACCGCTCTCCATTTATTTTCGGAAAAATGAAACCCTCGTCATCCGCTTCCATCGCCACGGCGCCCCTGGGGCATACCTGGCTGCAGGCCGAACACCCCGTGCAGTACCGGATGTTGTAGATTATCTGCTCCATACCTCTTTAACCTCTGCCTCTCTTCGATATGTTTATTATAACACCTTATTCGAAGGAATTTTTTCGCTTGTAGAAAAAATTCCTCACCTTAGCGGTGTTTCAACGAAGCGAAGTCTCGTTATAACGCCTTATTCAAAGTAATTTTTCGGTTGTAGAAAAATTACTCACCTTAGCGGCGTTTCAACGAGACGAAGTCTCGTTATAACACCTATTTCAGAGTAATTTTTTCGCTTGTAGAAAAAATTCCTCACCGCAGCGGCGTTTCAACGAGACGAAGTCTCGTTATAACACCTAATTCGAAGGAATTTTAATAAAAGTGCCAGGCTGTTTTTTGTGTATCGCAAACCGCCTGGCACTTATTATATGGTTTTCCCGGCAGACGTTCTCTTTGCCTGCCGGCTTCCTTACTCCTTC
>DAOSCC010000067.1:0-10734 GCA_035361135.1 Clostridiales bacterium
GTAAGACCTGAAAGAAGGCAGGCTCTGGGACTCAGATGGCTGGTCGGTTTCGCCCGTGAGAGAAGCGAAAAGACCATGAAGGAAAGACTTGCCGCAGAGATCATGGATGCTGCCAACAGCCTTGGCGGTGCCTTCAAGAAGAAGGAAGACACTCACAAGATGGCAGAAGCCAACAGGGCGTTTGCACATTATCGCTGGTAATATTATTGGTCCTGATGCAGCATAGGCAGTATATAAAGAGGATCAATAAGCAAAACTTATAGAAACAGGATATTCCGTATATCGGATCAGAACTAATCGAGAAGAAAGGAGGCAATCATGCCCAGGCAGTTCAGTTTGGAAAATACCAGGAACATTGGTATAATGGCGCATATAGATGCTGGTAAGACGACTACCACTGAGCGTATCCTGTTCTATACAGGGAAGGTGCACAGAATGGGGGAAGTCCATGAAGGCGCCGCCACAATGGACTGGATGGAACAGGAGCAGGAAAGAGGCATCACCATTACCTCTGCTGCTACCACCTGCCAGTGGAAGGATACCAGGATAAACATTATAGATACGCCGGGGCACGTTGACTTTACTGTAGAGGTCGAAAGGTCTCTGAGAGTTCTCGATGGTTCGGTAACGGTTTTTTGTGCAAAGGGCGGAGTGGAGCCCCAGTCCGAAACTGTATGGAGACAGGCGGACAAGTACCATGTTCCGCGAATTGCATATGTAAATAAAATGGATATTTTGGGTGCAGACTTTTTCAACTGCATCCAGATGATGAAGGACAGGCTGAAAGCAAATGCTGTCCCGATCCAGCTGCCTATCGGCAAGGAAGAGAATTTCAAAGGAATAATCGACCTTGTGACCATGAAGGCCATATATTATTTGGACGATCTGGGAACCGTGCTCGACGAAGAGCCGATCCCTGAAGACATGATCGAGATCGCTGAAGAATATCGAACCAATTTACTTGAAGCTGTTGCTGAACAAGACGAGGACTTGATGGAGAAATACCTGTCAGGAGAAGAGCTCACGGAGGAAGAGATACATGCGGGGATCAGGAAGGCAACCATTGCCGTTCAGATGATCCCGGTCACATGTGGTTCGTCCTACAAGAACAAAGGTGTCCAGAAACTGTTGGATGCTGTAGTGCGGTATCTGCCGTCGCCGGTGGACATACCTCCGATAACGGGGGTTTCCCCTGATGACCCGGAAAAGGAGGTCATAAGGACCGCTGATGACGACGCGCCGTTTTCTGCGCTTGCATTCAAAATAATGACGGATCCTTATGTCGGAAAGCTCTGTTTTTTGAGGGTTTACTCAGGCAAGCTCAATGCAGGCTCATATGTGTATAACTCCTCAAAAGGCAGGAAGGAGAGGATCGGCAGGCTCCTGCTGATGCATGCGAACCACAGGGAAGATATCGATACCGCTTATTCGGGTGATATCGTGGCAGTCGTGGGGCTCAAGGACACGTCTACCGGGGACACCCTTTGCAGCGAGGAAACTCCGGTAATACTGGAGTCGATGGATTTCCCCGAACCGGTCATCCGTGTTGCCGTGGAGCCGAAGACAAAGGCAGGGCAGGAAAAGATGGCCGTCGCACTGGCGAAGCTTGCTGAGGAAGACCCGACATTCAAGGCTTATACCGATCCTGAAACAGGTCAGACCATCATTGCCGGAATGGGTGAGCTGCACCTTGAGATCATAGTCGACAGGATGCTGAGGGAGTTCAAGGTCGAAGCCAATGTCGGACAGCCGCAGGTGTCATACAAGGAGACCATCCGCAAGGCTGTCAAATCCGAAGGCAAGTTTGTAAGGCAGTCGGGCGGCAGAGGCCAGTACGGCCATGTCGTTATCGAGATAGAACCCCAGGAGCCGGGAAGCGGCTATACGTTCGTAAACAAGATAGTCGGGGGTGTCGTGCCCAAGGAATATATCCCGGCTATCGACGCGGGTATCCAGGATGCCATGCAGAACGGTGTCCTTGGCGGCTACCAGGTGCTTGACGTCAAAGTCACTCTCGTTGACGGTTCATATCATGAAGTGGATTCATCCGAGATGGCCTTCAGGATAGCAGCTTCGATGGCATTCAAGGACGGCTGCAGGAAAGCGGATCCCGTGCTTCTTGAACCCATAATGAAAGTGGACATCGTTATACCCGAGGTGTACATGGGGGATGTCATGGGCGATCTTACGTCACGCCGCGGCAGGATAGAAGGCATGGTCGAAAGATCGGGAGCACAGGTGATAACGGCAAAAGTACCGCTGGCCAACATGTTCGGTTATGCGACAGAACTCCGTTCAAGGACACAGGGCAGAGGCGTCTTTACGATGCAGTTCAGCCACTATGAAGAGGTCCCGAAGAACATCCAGGATTCTGTGCTGAAGATAGGCTGAAGTGATGCGGGCCACGCAGCATCGGCCTATAGGCTGGTCAATATGCCGCAAAAGCAGACAAGCCCAGAAAATGTTTGCGGCATGTGAAATAAAATTATAAAATTATATAAAAACATTTCAGTATTTCACTGAACAAGGGAGGAGAATCAAAATGGGCAAAGCCAAATTTGAAAGAACAAAACCCCACGTTAACATTGGAACCATCGGTCACGTCGACCATGGCAAGACTACATTGACAGCAGCCATCACGAAGGTTCTGGGATTCCAGGGCAAGGCACAGTTCACGGCATATGATCAGATCGACAAGGCTCCTGAAGAAAAAGCAAGAGGAATCACGATATCGACCGCACACGTTGAGTATGAGACTGAGAAGAGGCACTATGCACACGTTGACTGCCCCGGTCACGCTGACTATGTCAAGAACATGATCACCGGTGCAGCCCAGATGGACGGCGCCATCCTCGTTGTTTCCGCAGCTGACGGCCCGATGCCGCAGACCAGGGAGCACATACTCCTTGCTCGTCAGGTCGGCGTTCCCTACATCGTAGTATTCCTCAACAAATGCGATATGGTCGACGACGAGGAGCTTATCGAGCTCGTCGAGATGGAAGTAAGAGAGCTTCTCAGCCAGTATGAATTCGACGGAGACAACATTCCGATAGTAAGAGGATCCGCTCTGAAGGCTCTCGAGAGCGCTTCGACCGATCCGAGCGCTCCCGAATACCAGTGCATACTTGAGCTCATGAATACTGTCGACGAGTACATCCCCGAGCCTCAGAGGCCCAAGGACAAACCGTTCCTTATGCCTGTCGAGGACGTATTCTCGATCACCGGCCGTGGTACGGTTGCTACGGGCAGAGTTGAGAGAGGTACTATCAAAGTCGGTGACGAAGTCGAGATCGTTGGTCTCATGGACGAAGCAAGAAAGACCGTCGTTACCGGTGTCGAGATGTTCAGGAAGCTCCTTGACGAGGCTGTTGCCGGCGACAACATCGGCTGCCTGCTCAGGGGTATCCAGAGGAACGAAGTCGAAAGGGGACAGGTTCTTGCTAAGCCCGGTTCCATCAAACCTCACACCCATTTCAAGGGCCAGGTCTACGTTCTGACCAAGGAAGAAGGCGGAAGACATACCCCGTTCTTCAACGGCTACAGGCCTCAGTTCTACTTCAGGACCACCGACGTTACCGGTGTTGCTGAACTTCCGGAAGGTGTCGAGATGTGCATGCCTGGTGACCACGTAGAGATCACCGTCAAGCTGATCACTCCGATAGCCATGGAAGAAGGACTCAGGTTCGCTATCCGTGAAGGCGGCAGAACCGTTGGTTCCGGTACCGTTACCGCTATCATCGAGTAATAATGTAAGGGGACACTCCTCTGAAGCGGGCAGCAATCTCCGGCAGAGGAATGTCCCCTCTCGTTCAGAGAGACAGAAGGGACACGTAAGTGTCCCTTATCTGCTTTTCTGTCACGCGCAGCGTTCGCGGAAAGCTTCGTCAATGAACTGGAGCAGTTCGATTATATTGTCAACGAGGTCGTCATCGATCGTTCTCCATCTGTATGAGAAACCGCAAAATAGCGGACATAGGTCATGATCATCCACGTTTATGGCTGCAAGGGGCCGTGTGCCTGATTTATCCGTTTGCACGCAGTACCTGCAGCCGTCGCATTTTTTTGTTGTGCCGGTAATGAAGCTCTTAAGCTTATCATCCATTTTATCGCTATGTTCCAGGATTTCCTTAAAATATGGTATCCGTAAGGACAGGAGGACCGGGTTTCGTCTTGCTTCTTCATAAACCAGTTCTATGCCTCCATGGGTACGCTCAGCCCATGCAGCTTTTAGCTTCTCCCGCTTTTTTCCGTAGTTTTTCACATAGTTGAGGGAAAAACCTTCGCTGCAGTCGATCCTTTCATAATCATTCCTGTCCAGGAAGGATATCAGCCTGTCAAATGCGTTCCATTCTTTGGACAGATTCCGGAATACCTCGTATGTCCAGGGATGGTTCGGATCAAATACGCCGCGGGAAAACAACATGTGAGGCTTCGGAATGTCGATCCCGTTTCCCCTGTTTTGCATGGATGTTTCCGCGAGCAGCTTCAGCCCGGCTGCTTTTACCGGGAATGTGAATGTGTATCCGTCCCCGGATGCCTGGCACTGTATATCAAAATTCCTGAGCTGTTTCAGAGCGGAAGGTTTTATTTCCATATCCGTTTCAGGTACGAAGAATGAGTTTTCATCCAGCTGTTTTGACAGGCATATCTGAAAGAGCAGGAAGATTAACTGCTCTACTTTTTTTATATTATCACGGATTTCCGTAATCAGCTCAGGTTTTGCCTTATGGAACTCCCAATCAGAATAACTGTCGTCGGGAATTGCCTTTAACTTCAGCAGGGAAGGGTCATTATATGCTTTTTCATATATGCTTTTTAAAAAAAGGTACACCGTTTCCTGCTCTTCTGCGGTTGCTGCATCGGACCTGACAGGAATGAACGGCGGGTATGTGGCGAGAAAATAGTTGAGGCTTCTTTACGCAAGGTTGTCAAATGATTTGCTTTCCGTGTTATTCATATGCCCGTGTCCTTTCGTGATTATTCTATTACCATTTATTAGTTATGTGTGACATTATAAAATAAATTTGTCCATAATCCAACAAATTTTGACTTAAAAAACCTGGGGCATTCCCGGATCCTGCTTTGTCATGTACAAGGATATGAACTGTACGGGAAAGCGCTGAAGGTGATAAGTGCGTCACTCGAAAAATCAGGCCTGAAAATTCGATATGGCCGATGGAGCAAAATACAGAACGCCGGGAACAGAACCGGAGGAATGTGCCGCTTTCGGGGAAAATTTCGCAAAGGCAACGTAAGAATGAAGCCGTTTATCTTGTTTTAACTACTTCCAGATGATAACATTAAAAAGAAAGGGGCAGAGCAAGGCAGGACGGGGGGATCATGTT
The DNA here is from genome assembly GCA_035361135.1 of Clostridiales bacterium. Lineage (GTDB taxonomy): Bacteria > Bacillota > Clostridia > Acetivibrionales > DTU013 > DTU013. The sequence continues at coordinate 5,346 of DAOSCC010000067.1, forward strand.
GCCGCTGTTCAGGCGTATAAAATCCGCTTTAAGAAACATGGAGCCAGCAACCATAAGAGAAATTATTATCGTACTGGTCATACTGATCATATCCATAGTACTCAGCATACCCCAGTTTCTTGCCGACATGGAAGCTTTGCGCAGATGGGAGCAGGTTCACCGGAACACCGGAAGCTATACAGACCCAGTTGGGAATTGAACCTGCTATTGGGAGTCGTGCGGGTGAATTCCATGAAGACATACCGCGGATCAAACCCGGTGAATGCAGTTGACAGGCCGGGATATACAGAACGCTGCAGAACGGAAAGCCCGGTATGAGTTTAAAAGCTTATAAATCAGAACATGGAGGTCGTGAAATGGAACTGAATGACGTAAGAAAACTGGCAGTTGCCGTGAAGGAAAATATATCGAAAGTCCTGATAGGCATCGAAGACACGGTGGACCTTGTCCTCATCTCGCTGCTTTGCGGCGGACATGTACTGCTGGAGGACGTTCCCGGCGTCGGAAAGACTATGCTGGCAAAATGCCTTTCCAGGTCGCTGGAATGCGGATTCAAGAGGATACAGTTCACTCCTGACCTGCTTCCGTCCGACCTTACAGGGATCAATTACTTCGACCAGAAACGGGGAGAATTCATATTCAGGGCGGGACCCTTGTTTACGAACATCGTGCTTGCCGATGAGATCAACAGGGCAACGCCGAGGACACAGTCGAGTCTGCTCGAATGCATGGAGGAAAGGCAGGTAACCGTCGACGGTGAGACCCGGAAGCTTCACAGCCTGTTCTTCGTCATAGCAACGCAGAACCCGGTAGAGACAAGGGGCACTTTTCCGCTGCCGGAAGCGCAGCTTGACAGGTTTTTCATGCGCCTGAGGATGGGGTACCCGGATCCGTCCGAGGGCATGGAGATACTGCTTCGGTTCAGGGACAAGGATCCGCTGGCGGAACTTGATACCGTAGCTTCTGCGGACTCCGTCATACAGGCGCAGAAGGCTGTGACATCCGTAAAAGTATCTGACGCATCGGCCAGATATATAATAGATATAATCGAAGCAACAAGACATAATGAGAGAATAACGCTTGGAGTGAGCCCAAGGGGCAGTATAGCGCTGATGAAGGCGGCACAGGTAAAGGCGGTGCTGGAAGGGCGCGATTTCATAACGCCTGATGATGTAAAGCAGATGGCTGTACCTGTATTGGCCCACCGTATTATATTGAAAAGCCATGCTGTTTTCAGCGGCACCGAGAATGCGGAAGAGACTGTCCGCGACATTTTGAACAGGGTCCCTGTGCCGACGGAGGAAATCTGATGGATGTAATAGCTTTGCTTCTTATCCTCGCCTTTGTGCTTTGGCTCCAGCTGCAGATCCTGTGCAGATTCGTGTTCAGCAGACTGGAATATAAGTGTGAGTTCAGCGTGCCTGAAGCACACGAAGGCGACACCATAATGCTGGTGGAAACCGTTTACAATGGAAAACTGATGCCGGTGCCCTGGCTCAGGGTGGACATACATACGTCAAGGTGGCTGGAATTTGCAGGGACCTGCTCCGTGATTGCCCAGGACAACAGGCATGTGACCAGCAGTTTCGTACTGAAAAGTTATCAGAAAATTACACGCAAATGGAAGCTTAAATGCATTAAAAGGGGGATTTTCCAAACTGAAAACGTGACGCTGGTAAGCGGCGATCTTCTGAATTTCACTACCGTTTCCATAGCCGTGCCTGTCAATGCCACTCTTACGGTATATCCACAAATCATAGACCTGGAAGAACTGTTTGTTCCGGTCAGCCTGCAGCAGAGCGACAGGGTCGTGAACAGATGGATCATAGATGATCCGTTCCTTGTGGCCGGGGTGAGGGATTATACCTATGGCGATCCGTTCAACCGCATGCATTGGCCGGCTTCTGCAAAAAACGGAAGGCTGATGGTCAGAAAAAATGAGTATACTACGCAGCAGAACCTTACCGTGATCCTGAACATGCAATCCCGGCATTACGAGCTTTTAGACACGGTGGACAAAGCTATTGCGGAACTGGGCATAAAGGTCGCTGCCACATTATTCGACCGGGCTCTCAGGAATGGGAACCCTGTCAGGTTCATTACCAACGGATGTACAGATCCCGATGCAAAACAGCCGATAGTGACCGGCGAGGCAGCAGACAGGGACCATATAACTTCGCTCCTCAGGATCCTCGCAGGTCTCAAAATGAAGAATATAAAAGATTTCAGAGTACTCCTGGAAGATACATCATCAGATATATACAACTCCGAGGTCGTCATCATCACAGCTTATCTCACCGTGGAGATAAGCAGGCTGGCTGACCGGATGGCGTCCGAGGGAAACGATGTGCATGTAGTTTTGCTCGATTCAGTATATGAAAGGGGTTCGGAGCCAAGACATGCAGATCTGTATGTATTATCCGACCGCATACGGGCAGAGGCTGAGAAACTGGCCTGAACGGAACGACGTGCTGAACAGGCCGGACGGAACGGCATTCTGACAGAAAGTAAAAAAGTATGAAAAGCACAGCAAGGGACAAAAATCCGAGGGTGATTGATACGAGTTACGCGACAGAGAACACATCCAAATCCGAAAAGCGTGAATATCGCAAAAGCAGAGCGGGAAGAAGAGTAAGGCCGAGCTTCAGAACGGCATTGCTGCGCCTGTTGTCGTCGCTTGCAGTGAACATATATATATATGCTCTTGTCACCGCCATACGGACGATCCTTTTCTATGATGACGGCGGCGCCGCGTCCGTTCTCGTATATACATGCGGCTTTCTGACCGCTTACCTGTCCGGGTGCCTGCTGGCCGGCAGATCCACATATATTGCAGGAAAATTGTCCCGTACGAAAGTGTTCAGGTTTATTGCATATGCGCTTGGCATCAGGAGAATGGACCAGGCCATAGCTTCACTGGCCGCATGGCTTGTCATAATCGTGCCTGCGGCATTGCCGTTCGCCATTTTCAGAGGTGACGGGATCCTGAGGCCGTTGCTCGAATCAGCGGCGACATGCTGTGCATATATCGTTTCATTCATGCATACACGGATGGAGCCGGCCGATATAATAGGCGGAGGCGGCTTCTACGCAGGATTGCTGATCCTCGGGGGATGCCTGGAACTGCATTACATGGCGGATGTGATCACATATCTTCGCCCATGGTTTTTCAGGGCGCTGTATTTTCTGATCTTTGTGTACCTGGTAGTCAGGAACCAGGATGATATAGACGATAATATTTATGACAAAAAGTACGTGGAAAAGTCGATACTGCCGAAGAACCTCAGGCGTGTCAATACTGTTTCAGCAATATTCATATTTCTTGTGTTAATGTTCCTGTCGAATTTCAAAACGGTGGTTTCCGGTCTGGTCCGTCTGGCCGGACGATTTGTCCGCACCATCATCATCGCAGTCGTCAGTCTCCTGGAAAAGATCACGCCGGATACCGGAGGAGACAGCGGCATGTCCGGACCCGAGGAACTGGCGCCCCAATTTGGAGAAGCACCGCCGTCGCCATACCTGGACCTGGTTTTCAACATACTTAAGTATTTTATCGTACTCTACCTGTCATACAAACTGGTCTGCCTCATCATCTCGAAGATCCCGGCAATTGTCACGGCACTGGCGAAGTTGCTCAGAAAACTGTTCAGGATCAGAACGGACAAACAGGACTATGAGGGATCCGATTACATCGATGAGGCCGAGATCGTCCTGCCCGAAAGAGCGGAAAGGGATGGACGCAGGGCCCGGAAGAGCAAGCGGAGGACCGCCAGGCAGCTCAGGAAAATCAAGGATCCTGTGGAGCGGGTCAGGTACATGTACGGCCTGATACTGGATACGCTTCCCCTGCGCGGTATAAAACCGCTCCCGAGCGACACTACGGCAGAGATACTTGCAAAAGCCGGCGGGACGGACGGGCTGCATCCTTTTACCGCGATATATGACCATGTGCGCTATGGCGGCATGGTGCCGGACAAAGAAACGCTGGCAAAGGCTGAGGCCCATTACGAAAAGGCGTACGATACGATAAGCGGCAGATTCATGTGACAGGCGGTACCGGTATGGCCTTCATGGCATTGCAGGACCGCATACATATGTCTTGTTAAGTTTAACTGATATACCATATAAAACAATTGAAAAAGCAGCATGTACAGGATATAATAAAGACCATTGCAAATTGTTTAGTTAGTAAGGGGATGGTCAAATGCCTGGATCAAGAAAGACGATAAAGAAGAGGATCCTGCCGATGCTGCCGCTCAGAGGGCTGACAGTGTTTCCTCACATGATCCTGACCTTCGACGTCGGAAGGGAAAAGTCCATCAACGCCCTGGACGAGGCGATGGTTAACAACCAGCTTATTTTCCTGACGACACAGAAGGATGCAAAGAATGATTCGCCAGATGTGGATGATATATATAATGTAGGAACGATTTCAAGGGTAAAACAGCTCCTGAGGCTTCCCGGCAACACGATAAGGGTGCTGGTGGAAGGCCTGAACAGGGCTGAGATCTTGAAATATATAAAGACCGAACCATTCTTCATAATTGAGGCCGCGGAAAGGATCATTCCTGAGAACAGGGAAAAGAGCATAATTGACGAGGCGCTGAAGAGGAAGGTAACAAGCACCTTTGAAGACTATGCGAAACTGAGCGGGAAAATCACTCCTGAAACGGTTTCTTCTATTTCGGCGATCGAAGACATAGGGCAGCTTTCAGACGTCATAGCGTCGAACATGCATCTCCGGATAGAGCAAAAACAGGTAATACTCGACGAATTCGACCCGGAAAAAAGGATGGAAAAGCTCCTGGAACTGCTGATGAGCGAAATAGAGATACTCGAGGTCGAAAAGGACATCAGTATCCGGGTCCGCAAGCAGATAGACAAAATGCAGCGCGAATATTACCTAAGGGAACAGATCAAGGCAATACAGTCCGAGTTGGGAGACAAGGACGGCATTACCGGCGAAGTGGAGGAGTACAGGAAAAAACTCGAGACGATCAAGCTTCCCGAAGAAGTGGAGAAGAAGGTCCTGAAGGAACTCGACAGGCTGCAGAAGATGCAGTCGGGTTCTGCCGAGGGTTCGGTCATCAGGACTTACCTGGACTGGATATTCGATCTGCCGTGGGGGAAAAAGACTGAAGTAATGATAGACCTGAAGAAGGCTGAAGCTATACTCGAGGAAGACCACTATGGCCTTGAGAAGGTCAAGGAAAGGATATTGGAGTACCTTGCGGTACTTAAACTGACGAACAACCTAAAAGGTCCCATACTCTGCCTTGTAGGCCCTCCCGGGGTCGGAAAGACATCAATTGCAAAGTCGATAGCAAGGGCGCTCAACAGGAACTATGTCAGGATGTCGCTGGGAGGCGTGAGGGACGAAGCCGAAATC
>DAOSCC010000068.1:0-10706 GCA_035361135.1 Clostridiales bacterium
TGTGCATTATGTTTGAAAGGAATCTCCTTTTATTAAGCCTCGAGTAATCCGGTTTCCCCCGGTTCAGGACAACGATCTCGGAATCGATTATGCACTTGTGCCTGAACTGTTTATATATATTGCGGAATTCCGGGAAAAGGGCCGTGATATCTTTATTGGCCCTGTTGCGGAGAACCACCCCATTGTCGTAGTAACCGATACAGCGCATCCCGTCAAACTTTATCTCGTAAATGTAATCGTTGGAATTAAACGGTTCGGACGACACCGGCGCCATGGGCACGATATTTTTTTCGTCAAACATGTCGCGGCTCATAATATTTTCCTCTTTCCGCCTGGTTTTGACTTTGCGGAAGTATCGGCGCCTGCGTTTACGTCCGCGGGTTCCCCGGCGCCGTTTTCTCCGACGGCCGGATTCCTGTCTTCAGTGGCCGTTTTCCTTATTCTATTGCTTGTGCTCTTTCCCGTACTTTTCCCTCTGCTTTTCTTTTTGCTGTCCGTCCTGCCGTGTTTTGCGGCTTCCACGCTTGCTTTGAGCGCTTCCATCAGGTTAATTATGTTCGACTGCGCTTCAGGCGGACTTACAACTTCCTTTCCCTCGATCTTGGACTGAATAAGCTGCTTAAGCGCATCCTGGTACTCATTCCTGTATTGTCCGATATCAAATTCCCCGGTCATGTTATCGATAAGGCTTATGGCCATTTTCAGCTCATTGTCGTGGATATCCACGTTATAATTAAGTTCCGTGATTTCTTCGGTTTTTTTGATTTCATCCGAATAATACAGCAGGTACAGAAGCATCCCGCCTTTGTCATACGGCTTTATCATGGCCACATACTCATTGGACGTCAGCGAGATTTTCGCAATGCCAACCTTGCCGGTTTCACGCATAGCCCTTCTGAAAAGCTCGAACGCCTTGCTTGCGCTGAAATTTCCGGGCGAAATAAAATAAGCCTTATCCAGGTATATCGGATCGACTTCGTCTTCATCCACAAAATGTGAAATTGAAATTACCTTTTTTGACTTAATGGGCAGTTTTTCGAAATCCTCGTCCGCTATAACGACATACTTGTCCTTCTCGTACTCGTATCCTTTGACGATATCATCCTGAGAAACTTCCTCATTGCAGGCGTCGCAAAATTTCCTGTAACGGATGCGGCTGTTGCATTTCCTGTGCAGATAGTTAAGCTTTACTCCGACTGAACCCGAAGTCGCAGTATATACGTTGACAGGGAAATACACCATGCCAAAACTGATGGAGCCTTTCCAACTCGTCTTCATTTCTGTCACCTCTATTTATTCCGATTGCATAAACATCCAACGTAAATTTCAGCTATATGCTTGTCACTGCGGATGTCAGTTTATATGCGTTTATGTCCCCTGCGTTTTTATTTTGTCTGAAAAAAGGTACAAATATTTCGATTTCGCTGTTTGCCATCAAAATTACAAATTTGATCCTTCGGGCTCTTTTTATTGGAAATTATTTGGCACTCAAATTTGCCGATATACTATTATGGTGATGCCTATTGAGAGTATCTCCGGTAGCAAAGATAGCAAAAGCTAAACTGTTACGGAGATACAAAAGATTTATAATTTATAAGAAGCAAAAGAAAAAGAACGTGAACAGCGAGTTTACAGAGATATACAAAAGGATAAAGGAAGCTTACCAATAGGTGGGCGACATAAACGATTATCAGCTCATTCTTCTTAGGCCGGCGGTTTTGTGGTACCTCTCAGAATCAACGTCGGTTTAAGTGATATTTTTGTCAGCCTTTTGACTTTGCCTTCAATGATTTTCAGAAGGAGTTCCACACCGCATTTTGCCATTTTCTCTGCAGGCTGCTTTACGGTACTGATGCCCGGATGGAACAGGGAGGTGAACGGATGGTCATCATAGCCGATAACAGCCAGCCTCTCGGGTATTGCAATGCCAAGCTCCCTTGCCGCGTCTATGACGCCGAATGCGGTATTGTCGTCGCCCGCAAAAACCGCATCCGGCAGGCATCCCTGCATGACCCAGTTTTTTACCGCGTCATAACCGCTGGTGAATGAAAAATTCCCTTTCACGACCAGCCTTTCATCCTGTTTTATACCGCTGTCATCGAGGGCTTTCAGATACCCCCTCAAACGTTCATGGCTGCTCTCAAACAGCTCTGATCCGGTAATATGGCCTATGCTTTTCGCGCCGCCCCTGATCAGGCACATGGTTGCCTGGTAGCCGCCGTAAAAATTGTTCACGGTCACGGATGGAGCCTGCAGGTTCGTTTGATGCTGATCCAGCAGGACAAAGGGGATATTTCTTTTTTTCAGTTCCATGATGCAGGACTGGTCGTTCACAGGCGACATGATAAGGACGCCGTCAACACGGCCCTCCCTGAAAAGCCGGATGCAGCTGGACTCCTTCAGAGGGTCCTTGTCGCCGGAGCTTGTTGCAACCACCATGAACATATACCTGGAGGCAAGCTCTTTCTCCACCGACTGCATGACCTGCACCATGAAAGCATCGTCAATGCACGGTACTATAATGCCTATCATTCCGGTTTTGCCCCTGGCAAGGGTCCGTGCCGCCGCATTGGGCTTGTAGTCCAGTTCCTCGATGGCTGCGAGCACCTTTTTCCTGTTGTATTCCCTTACGCCGGGGTGGTTGTTGAGTACCTTCGAGACCGTTACTACGGACACCCCGGCCTTTTTCGCTATATCATAGATGTTTACCGGCATTTTCCGCATCCTCCTGCCGTAGTTTCAACTCTGCAGCATGTACTGTTTCCGGTCCGGACTCGCAAGGCGCGGCACCGGCGGGCGCTTCATGTAGCCTCCGGATCTGCTCCTTGACTTCCTTTAGCCTTTTTCCGTACAACGGATACTTCAGATAAAAAAGTATCGCTATTGCTACAGAGATCACCGGTATGACGACCAACAGCATTTTAATACCTATTATAGCACTTTCGGGCTGGGAATTGACAGGAAGTTCCGCGTTATACCCCGAAGTGCTCAGGACCGCACCCATGATAGCGGACTGGAAAGATATCGCAAGCCTTACCATCAGCCCGTTTATGCCGAAATACATGCCCTCCCTGCGGGCTCCGGTCTTCAGTTCGTCTTCATCGACGATATCCGAAAGCATGACATCCAGGAGCAGCATCAGGCCTGCAAGACCGATGCCGATCAGTGCGGAGGAAATAATACCTCCGATATAGTTTTTGACAAACCATAAAGGCAGCAGTGATACCGCGTACAGCGCAGAAGATATGATGATCGCTTTTTTGGAGCCAATGCGGTTTGCACGCTTTTGCCAGAAAGGTATCCACAGCATTGCCATTATGAATATGACTCCAAGCATGAGTGATACCTGGAAACCTTCGATGTTAAGAACGTACTTGGCATAGAAAGGCAATGCAGCCTGGAGCATAACGAATGTGAACTGTACGAACATGGCCGCAAGCACGTAGATAAGGAAAGTCCTGTTGGAAAACGTTGCTTTCAGGGATTTCAGCAGCGGCAATCCTTCATTTGCTGCTGCCTGGGGATCTTCTTTTGATCCGGCTAAACTCATGTATAAAAACACCAGCGTCAGGATGCCGAACAGGATACCCATGAAAGGCCAGCCAAATGCGGTGTAAAGCACCGGAGGAAGTGCGACGCCGAGTATGTTGGCGATAATTCCGAAGACCTGCCTGTATGTGGATACCTTCGTTCTTTCTTCCTGGGTTTTGTACATTTCGGGGAAAAGAGCCGTCCAGTTGATAATGACGAGTGTGTACAGGAAATCAAACAGGAATACCACGGATATGAAGTAGACAAACATTGCCGTCGTATTCCCGCCCAGCCACTGCAGCGGAGGGGTCCATACCAGTATGAAGAAGAGAGCGAACGGGAAGCTGCCGAACAGCAAATATGGTATCCTTCTGCCCCACCGGCTTCTTGTCCTGTCGGAGATCTGCCCTAGCAAAGGGTCGTTGACGGCATTCCAGATCCCGTAAATGCTCATTGCCAGGCTGATCAGGGCGGCGGGCATCTTCAGGACGTCAACATAATAGAACGTAACATAAGTGGAGAATACAGAGCCGGTCAGGGATGCGGCAAAATTCCCGGAACTGTACAGGAGACTTTTGCCGGTTTTAATTTTGCTTTTACCGTTTTCCATATTGGCACCTCCTGTAAAAATAAAAGCGCTTTAATATAATAATATTAAAAAATTTGATGATTTACAATATAAAAAATTAAAGCGTTTATAGATTTCTCTTAATGGATGTGCTAATATGAAAATGTGACCATGTCGATTGGGCAAGAAAAAAGCATGAATGTAAAAATGGAGAAAGGGGTGCCATGATGGAGTTGAAGGATTTCATTCCCATACCGAAACTGGAGGAATGCAAAAGCATACTTTGCATACAGCCTCATCCCGATGATAACGAGATCGGTGCAGGAGCAACGATAGCAGGCCTTGCCGCAAAAGGCTGCAGGGTGGTATATCTTACAGTCACAAACGGCAACATGGGAAGCATGGACCCTGAAGAATCCCCGTGGGAAACAGCGGAAAAACGGCGTAAGGAAACGCTGGACGCAGCGGGTCTGCTTGGTGTGGCCGAATGCATTTTTTTGGATCATGATGACGGCAGTTTTATGGATGCCAAAAAGCTTTGCAGGGATATCACGGCAGTAATAAGGAAAGTCAGGCCTGATATGGTCATGACTGTAGACCCTTGCCTTCCGTATGAATTTCACCCGGATCACCTCAGTGTTGGTATGGCTGCGGCACAGGCCTGCATTTTCAGCCCGTTTCCCCACTTTGACACAAAAGGCTGTGCCGGTCTGGACGGCGGCGGTGAAGCGGTGCCGTTCCAGGTCAAGGGTATCGCTTTCTACAGTACGGCTTATCCCAATACGTTCATAAACGCGGATGAAACATGGGAACTGAAAATGAAGGCCATAGAAGCGCACAAGAGCCAATTTGACCCGGATACATTGGAAACCCTCAAATCCTATTTCGACTTCAGGGCCCGGAGCTATGCCGCGGGACTTGGATTTGAACGGGCCGAGGCTTTCAAGGTTTTGACGGCGGCGCACCTGCATATGAACGTAGACACGGTTCGCCTGTAAAAGGATGCGGGCCCTGTCAGCCCGGTATGTAAGAAATGAATACCGGAAGTTCTGCGGCAGATAAGGAGGACGGACAATATGAACGGTATCAAGCTGGTTGTCATTGGAGGAGGAAGCAGCTATACGCCTGAACTGGCAGAAGGCATCATAGCGCGGCACAGGTCTTTCCCGGTGAAAGAACTGGTACTTGTTGATATCGAAGAAGGCAGACACAAGGTGGAAAGTGTCTTCGGCCTGGTCGGAAGGATGATCGCAGCGGCCGGACTGGGCATCAGGCTCAGCTGGACCCTTGACAGAAGGAGCGCGCTGGATGGCGCCGATTTTGTCGTGTCACAGATCCGCGTGGGCGGCCTTGAAGCGCGCAGCCTGGACGAGAGACTGCCCCTGAAATACGGCATGATCGGACAGGAGACGACAGGCCCGGGAGGTTTTGCCAATGCGCTCCGGACCATTCCTGCCGTAATGGATATATGCGGCGATATGGAAGAACTGTGTCCCAATGCGTGGCTTATCAACTTCACGAACCCTTCGGGGATTATTACCGAAGCTGTTCTGACCCGTACAAAAATCAAATGCATCGGTTTGTGCAATATCCCGATAAACATGGAACGCGCGGTAAAGAACTTCCCGGGACTTGAAAATGCGGACGTGCACTGCGGATTTGCCGGACTGAACCATTTGAGCTTTATGGATTCGATCATGGCCGACGGCAAAGAGATGATAAGGGAGCTGACCGCTTCGGCGCCGAATGTCTTTAACGCGGAGAACATCCCGGGCATCGGGTTCCCGGCGGAATTCATATCCATGCTTGGCATGATACCGTCGCCTTACTTGAAATATTACTATATGGAAAGCATGATGCTTGAGGAGGAACGGGCCAAACTGCGTGCGACGGGCAAGACCAGGGCGCTTGAGGTAATGGAGATAGAAAAGGGCCTGTTCGAAAAGTACAGGAACCCGGTACTGAATAAGAAACCGGAAGAACTGTCGAAACGGGGAGGAGCGCTGTACTCCGAAGCGGCGGTGAGCCTGATGGACAGTATCTGGAATGACAGGGGAGATGTACAGGTGGTGAATACGCTGAACGGCGGGTGCCTGCCGGATCTGCCTGAAAATTCGGTTATCGAGGTCAACTGTGTCATCGGCCGCCGCGGTGCGCTGCCTGTCAGCCACGGGCCGCTTGCTGCTTCGATACGCGGACTTATACAGCATGCAAAAACATATGAGCAGCTGACGATAGAGGCGGCATGCGAAGGAAGCAGGGAGAAGGCCTTTCTTGCACTGGCTGCCAACCCGCTGGTACATGATATAAAGAACGCAAAATTGCTTCTTGATGATTTGCTGGAAGCCAACAGGAAATACCTCACTGCATTTTTCGGAAAGGGTGACGCAAAGTGATCTATCTGGCGGGAGTCGATGGCGGAGGTACGAAAACATGCTGCGTCATTGGTGATACGGACGGTAATATACTTGCCAGGGGGATCTCATCAGGGTCGAACCACCAGACGGTAGGCCCTGAAGCGGCAAAGGAGGCAATAAGGGACGCAATGGCCCAGGCAACGGATGCGCTGGGTATTGCCACAGAGGATATTTCCTATACGGTGCTGGGGCTTGCAGGAGCGGACCTGGAGCCGGATTTTGCCATACTGGATGTTATTTGCAGGGATGTTATAAAAACCGGGCGGTTCAGGATCATGAACGACACGTGGATAGGGCTTCGTGCCGGCGTCTCGGAAAACTGGGGGATAGTGACAGTATGCGGGACAGGGGCTGCCTGTTCCGGCAGGAACAGGTATGGAGCAGAAGCCACACTGAGGAATCTTACCTATGAAACCGGCAACTATGGCGGCGGTATAGACATCTTGCGCATGGCTTTGCATTTCGCATTCCGTTCGGAAGAGGGAACCGGTAAGAAGACCAGGCTGGAGGCGGAATTGCCTGCGATCTTCGGCGCCGGCAGCATGGCGGACCTGGTGGGACCGGTCGTCTCAATGGAACTCGATCCGGAAAAAGCGTATCATGTTCCAATAACCGTAGGCAGGCTTGCCGCTGAAGGCGATGCGGTGTGCCAGGATATTTTGCTTACTACAGGCAGGGTCCTTGGCGAGATCGCTTCAGGGATCGTAAAAAAGCTGGGAATGGAACAGGAACAGTTCAAAGTGGCGCTTGTCGGAAGTGTTTTCAAATCAGTCAGCCCGCTGCTGGTGGATGAATATACGACTACCATCCACAGGACAGCGCCTTTTGCCAAGGTCGGCATCTCACAGACCGAACCGGTCATGGGCGCCTATTACCTTGCACTTGATGCCTGGCGAAAGCATACCTGAGGCGGAAAGCAAGCCTGCAACCGGTTGGACAGAGCAACGGATCAGAAGTCCGTTGGCCGGAGCAGATTTATATACGGCACTCAAAACTTGCTCTCAAATCCGGCAAAGCCCAACATGGCGGTCAACCTGCCTTCATCTGCTCATATATCATATCAGCGAGTTCATCGCTGCCGAGCTGATCCAGTTCATTTATGAAGGCGTCAACTTCACTGGTTTCCAGTATCTCTCCCTTTACGAGTTTATAATCGAACTGATCGAAGAGTGCGGCTCTTCTATCTGCTGACTGCTGCAGCGCTCCGTAATTCGGGTAGAAAGCTCCGTGAGGAGGGTATTGTGTGTGTTATATTACCCGGAAAGCAAACCGCCGTATCTGATGCCCGGGATATCGAAATTGAAGTGGTTATCCCTTTGTCATTTGTTCCTGCGCTTCTTCGGCAAGCTCGTCGCTTCCGAGTTCGTCAAGCTGCCTTATAAATACGTCCACTTTAGCGGGATCCAGTATTCTGCCACGCAGGAGATTGATCTCAAACTCGTTGAAGATCCTGGACCTGTCATCCGCTGCCTGCTGCAGCGGCCCATAATCCGGATAGAAAGCTCCGTGAGGCGGATATTCTGAAAACCTGTCGAGAAACTCCCGGAGTGTCGTTTCGGTTCCCGATTCGTTATATACGGGAGCTTTCGGATCATACTCCAGGTTTACGAAGGCCCACCAGCCGCCCCAATACATGTATGAACTGTTGAAGACATCCATATTTTCGGGGAATACAGGAATACCGTCTGTCAATATGTAATCCTTGCCTTCGATGCCGTACATAAGGAGATAATAGTTTTCTTTGCTCTGCTGCACCCATTCAAGGAATTGCAGTACCCTTTCAGTATTATCTGAAGCGGCGGGAAATATGAAGGAGCCGTTTGAGTAGAAGCTTCCCATTGGATTTTCCCTCTGGACCGGCTTTTCAGGATAAAGGTGAAACAGCCTGAAAGGATTGGATTCTTTTATTTCCTGCGTTCCTGTTAAAAGGATGGTAATCTTTGTCGGCTCATCCGTCGGCGGAGCCAGCATATCTTCCATAAAAAATGAGGCGGTCCTCGTATAGTCGGGTTCGCATGCAAGGTATCCGTTCATGTACCAGCTGATCACGCGGTTTACCGCTTCATGGAATTCAGGTGTCTTTTCCCACGGGATCAGCTTCATCCCGGGATCGTCCCATTTGTACACAAGCCTTTTTGCTTCGTCGGCGATCACATAGCCCGACGCCCTTGCGAAAAGCTGCAGAGTGCTGATGGAATTTGCTATGGCTCCCGGCGTCAGGTCAGGTTCATTCTCTTTTATGGTTTTCAGGAACATCTCGTATTTATCATAATCGGTAATGTCCGGCATATTATACTTTCTGAAAAGCGCGTCGTCGACCATGAGGTATGAACAGCGTGCCTTCGGATACAGCGACGGGACTGCATAAAGTCTGCCGTCCACTGTCGCGTATTCCAGTTCCTGGCCTGTGTATTTTGAAAACAGGAGGGGCGCGCTTGAGGGAAATATATCAGTAATGTCTTTCAGTTTCCCCTCGCGTGCAAGGACCGTAAAATCCGGAAACATCGGCTCCGGCTTTGATACGACCAAAGCATCATATATTTCGCCTGACGTGTCCAGTACTTTTAATATTTCAAAATACTGTGAAAAATCGACCCATCGGAATTCAAGAGAGGCATTCAGCGTATCGCTTATGCGTTCCTCGATCTCGGCCTTCACATTTTTCCAGCTTGCCGGCTCTGATCCGGGAAAGAGGAATTTGAGATCCGTGTGTTCCAGTTTCTCGATTTCGGGCGGTTCATATCCGTCAGGGAACATATCCGCATCTTCGTCTCCGTTCCCTGCGCTGCAGCCTGCGAGCGTGAAGATCATGCTCGTTGCTGCCAGCAGCATGGCAACCGTCCTGGCATACCATCGTCTGCTTCTTGCTTTTGGATTGTGTACCATCTTATCTGACACTTCCTTATAAATATCAGCTTATAAAGTTATGCCTGGCTATCCGGATATAATTTTATGTTCAGTCCGATATCAGGCAGAGATGTCGATTTTATGCTATTGGGTCGCTTTTCTTCGAATTTGACCGGGCTTTTTTCACACCGTATATAACTGTTGCCATCATTTTACACATCCCGATTACAAGAAAAAAGGCATAAAACTTGAATAATCTGTAAATTTTTTATGAACACGACTACACGGCCGAAGCATATCATGGCGGATGCCCGGAAGAACCGCTGGCGGTTGTAATAATAACAGATAGGTTATATAATAGTACTTGCTGTTGAAAAATGCGCATAGTATATTTGCTTACCTGTGTGCGGGGGGGATGGATAAATGGTGCTTCTGTACGTAAGTATGGCGTTGGGAGCTTTTTTCATACTGTTCGGGTGTTTCCAGCTTATTTTCTTCAGACACCGCATGAACAGGACATACCGCATCATACCGTCGGATGAACGGGATGAGGATACGGGCGTGTCCGTCATCCATCCAGTGAAAGGTCCGGTTCCTGAACTGGAAAAGAACCTGGAATCATGGTTCAGGCAGAATTACACGGGCCCCGTGCAGCATATCTTCAGTTTCCACGATCCTGACGATCCTGCCGTACCGGTGGTTCAAAAGGTTATGGCGAACCATCCGGAAGCAGACTGCCAGATTACTGTGGACCCGGCCATCCCGGGATTGAGCGGCAAAAGCTCCGGCATGGCCTGCGGGATGAGGCTGGCGAAGTACGATATCGTACTTTTCTGTGACGGCGATGCCAGGGTCAGGCAGGATTTCCTGGTCAGAATGGTAAGGCCCCTGAAAGATGAGAAGGTTGGGATGACGACCTGCGCGCATGTCAATACGGGCGGGACCGATTTCTGGACACGTTTTTTCACATTTGCCCGAAACAACGTAACGGATTTCATCTGGGCATTACTGGGCAGGTTCGGGTTAATTTTCGGGACCGCCGGAGCAGCTTTTGCGATGAGGAAAAGGCTCCTGGCTGAATTAGGCGGGCCTGAAGCTTTTGGCGGCTCCCTGCCGGAAGAAGCTCACCTGGGGAGCAGATTGCACAGGATGGGATACAGGCTGGTGCTGGGGTCTTTCGCAGAGTGCCATGCAGATATTATAGACAAAGAGGAGGCCGTCGGATATGCAAAAATGACCGCCATCAGCGTGAAGGCCCGTATGGCGGAGCTTTCCGTGTTCTTCCTGATGCTGTCCTGGTACTGGATCATATTCATCCTGGGTTTTGCTTTCGCTGATCCGCT
>DAOSCC010000069.1:0-10684 GCA_035361135.1 Clostridiales bacterium
CGCGACGGACCACAACCAGTTGATGATGGAACTGATGAAAACCGTCGCCGCAAGGCACAACCTTGCATGCCTCCTGCATGAAAAGCCTTTCGCAGGGATAAACGGCAGCGGAAAGCACGTCAACTGGTCCATATCGACCGATACGGGCATAAACCTGCTGGAACCCGGGGACACGCCTTTTGAAAACGCACAGTTCCTGCTGTTCCTCGTCGCAGTGATCAAAGCGGTGGACGACTATCAGGACCTGCTGCGCGTATCAGTCGCAAGCGCCGGCAACGACCACCGTCTCGGCGCCAATGAAGCTCCTCCTGCCATCGTTTCGATCTTCCTTGGCGAAGAGCTTACCGAGATCCTCAATGCGCTGGAGAACGATACGCTATATACATGCAAAGGGCAGACCCTTATGGAGATCGGCGCCACGGTGCTGCCGCACTTCCCGAAAGACACGACGGACCGCAACCGTACTTCGCCCTTCGCGTTCACAGGCAACAAGTTCGAGTTCCGTATGCTTGGTTCCGCATTCTCCATCGCAGGTCCAATTATCGTACTCAACTCGATCGTAGCCGAAGTACTGTCACAGTTTGCCGACGAGCTTGAAAACAGCACTGATTTCAAGTCTGACCTGAGCAAACTGATCAAAAGGACCATCAAGAACCATAAGCGCATCATTTTCAACGGCAACGGCTATGATGCCTCATGGGTGGAGGAAGCCGAACGCAGGGGCCTGTCGAACCTGAAGACCACCCCGGAAGCTTTGCCGGCGTTCATCCATCCCAAAAATGTGGAAATGTTCGTCCGACATGGAGTCTTCACGGAGCATGAGATCCATTCACGATACGAGATATTGCTTGAAAATTACTCGAAAACCATCAGGATCGAAGCTCTCACTATGACCGATATGGTGAACAAGTATGTGATCCCTGCCGTGATCAGCTATCAGAATGAACTTGCCGAACTGGTACTCAACAAAAAGGCTGTGAATGCCGGGATCGATACTTCCCTCGAGGAGAACCGCCTCAAGAGGATATCCGAACTGTCGGTCGAACTGGAAAAGAGACTGGGCAATCTGGCCGAGCAGACCCAGGCGGTCAGTAAGATCACAGACACTCTTGAAAGCGCCCGGGCATACCGTGAAAAAGTGTTTACGGCAATGAACGACCTGCGGGAGGTCATCGACGAGCTTGAACTGATCACAAGCAGCAAGCACTGGACGCTCCCGACCTACACGGACATCCTTTACAGTGTGATATAGCGATCCACATAAGCGATCCACACTTCCGCAACAAAGGGAAAAACCCACAGCCGAGCGATAAACGCTCGATGCTGTGGGTTTTCCCTTGAGCAACACATCCCTTTATAACAAACTCACATTTTATGATCCGTATGGGCGTTTATTGCCTATCGGATCATACAACTGTGAGTTGTTACCCTGCCGTTCCCAGCACATCGGCCGGCCCTGTCAGGCAGACCTCGTCCGTCACCCTGTTCCATTCCACCCGGAAAATGTTCTGCCCCATGTGGATATTCACTTCACTTGCCGGTATCCTGTGGAGCATCGCTGCTGTTACCCCTGCGACACAGGCGGCTTCAGCGGTGAAATCCGTTTCTCCCTTCTCGCGATGCCAAAGCCGTGCCTTGACATTCTCCCTGTCCAGTATCTGGATGAAAACTATGCTCGCACCTTCCGGGAACAGGCTGTGCGTACCAAGAGCCGGGCCTATGTTCCGGACGTCCGTGGCATCGACATCATCCACGAACACTGCACCATGAGGCGAACCAAAGGACATAGCCGTGACCTTCCAGCACTCGCCGTTTACCATAAACGGGTCATTGATGCAATTCGGTGTCGATTTGTGCTCCACCGGTACCATGCACGGAGCCATGATCGGCTTCCCAAGTGAAACAGTCCTTTCGACAATTGTGTTCATCCTATCGCCTCCTTTAACGATACTGCTGACTTTTCTTTTTCCTTGAGCTTATACTTTGCAATAATGGTTTGGTTTAAACTACACCTTGCCTAAGCATTGCGTCAGCAACTTTCTTGAACCCTGCAATATTCGCTCCTACTACGAAATTGTCTTCCTTCCCTACTTCTTTCGCTACGCTGGAAATGTTGTTGTATATGTTTATCATTATTTCCCTGAGTTTTCTGTCCACTTCCTCGAAACTCCATGCGATCCTGGCTGAATTCTGGCTCATCTCAAGTCCGGATACAGCAACGCCGCCTGCATTTGCAGCTTTTCCGGGTACGAACAGCACCCTGTTCTTTATGAACAGTTCAGTAGCTCCCAGTGTGGTCGGCATGTTGGCCCCCTCCGCAACGGCAATGACACCGTTCTTTATCAGTTCTTCCGCATCTTCCTCGTTAAGTTCGTTCTGAGTCGCACACGGAAGCGCCACATCGCACTTGACGTTCCATACGCCTCTTCCCGGGGTATATACAGCACTTTTGCGGTAATTTACATATTCGGAGATCCTACCACGTCTTATTTCCTTTATCTCCTTGACAACCTGCAGATCGATACCATCCGGATCATACACGAAACCGTCAGAATCTGACATGGTGACTGTCCTGCCGCCCAGCTGACAGACCTTTTCGACCGCGTGTATCGCCACATTTCCCGCGCCCGAAATTGCAACAGTTTTCCCTTCCAGCGAGCTGCCATGCCGGTTGAGCATTTCCTCGACCAGGTATACCAGCCCGTAACCGGTAGCTTCAGGCCTGCCGAGCGATCCTCCGTATGACAGTCCCTTGCCCGTGAGCACACCGCTGAACGAATCGATTATCCTCTTGTACTGGCCGAAAAGGTATCCGATCTCACGCTCGCCGACTCCTATATCTCCGGCAGGTACGTCAGTGTTTTCTCCTATATGGCGGTACAATTCCGTCATGAAACTCTGGCAGAAAGCCATTATCTCACGTTCCGACTTGCCCTTCGGGTCGAAATCCGATCCGCCTTTCCCTCCGCCCATGGGCAGTCCGGTAAGCGAGTTTTTGAGGACCTGCTCAAACCCAAGGAATTTTATGATACTCAGGCTGACGCTCGGATGGAAGCGAAGGCCGCCCTTGTACGGACCGATTGCACTGTTGAACTGGACCCTGTAGCCCTTGTTAACCCTCACTTTTCCCGAATCATCGACCCACGGGACCCTGAAGATTATTACTCTCTCCGGCTCGCAAAGCCTCTCGAGTATGCCTGCCTCTTCATACTCGGGATGCGAATCGACAAAAGGCTGCAGGGAGGTCAATACCTCAGTCACCGCCTGGTGGAATTCCGGTTCATTCGGATTCTGTTTTATCACTCTCTCAAGTACCCTCATTGTGTAAGACATCGTTGTAACCCTCCTGTCGAATAAAAAAAAGACGCCTACCAACACACTGGTACGCACCAGTGCGTTGATAAACGTCTTTGTTTATCGCTACAAGTATAACAGCAATTTTACCGTATTGTCAATACAGCACTGTTTTATGTTGAGCTTATCCTGCAGAAACCGGGTTCCCCAAACCGGCCCGGCTGTAAGGTGAAACGGAATTTCAACTTTTTTCGTTCAACTGGTATCGTACAGGCACTGTTTTCCCTCGACACGTCTTCACAGTGGATAAGACTCGTGTTGTCCTTCTGCCTGGTCCACTTATCATTGCAAGATGATTGGGGCCGTGTCCGCTTTCGTTCCCTGTCGACCACATTATTACACACAGATTGTTTTTAATATTTCGGCCATCCTCTGCATGCGCTCCACGTGTTCTTTTTACAATTCGGGCATTGTACACGGCCATTCGCCGGTCTCCGTATCATACCGGTACGGCACGTTGGGCAGCCGGCGAAAAAACCCGTAAGTTTCGATATCAGTCTCGCATATCACGTAAAAACCCAACTTACTGACGTTTTTATTGCAAGGGAGATTCGATAAAATAATAAACCCCGCGGCAAATTTGGATTCTGCACTTGCTGCAGGGTTTGGAACGGACTTCAGTATGCTCTCAGAGCATGTTGTTTTCATATAGCATCAGTATTTCCTCCGCGACCTTCCTGCGCGTCCTGCGCGTATCCATCGCCTTTTTTTCGATGTACCTGTGTGCTTCGGGCTCAGTCAATGAGAACTTGGAAATGAGAACACACTTGGCTCGGTCGACGATCCGGATATCTTCGATCTTCTGCATCAGTTTCGTGTTTTCATTATGTATCGCTTTTATTTTCCTGTGTGCAGCCATGGACAGTTTCAGGGCATTCCAGAAAATGGTCCTGCTTATGGGTTTCGCCATCGTGATAACGCCATAATTTTCGACCTTCTCTGAGATCTCATCGTATAGTTCAGCTTTTACAATCAGGATCACCACACTGATCCCTTTTGAAGCTATATCCAGCGCGAGGTCATCTCCAAACTCGTCGGGCAGGGGAGTGTTTATGATATACAGGTCGTAATCCTTTTCGATCATCATCCTCCTGGCTTCCCCGCCGTTGGACAAGGTGGCGACATCCGTCACTGATGTCTGTGCCAGTATCTCTGCCAAACTGTCTGCAACTTTTTTCGAATATGATACGATTAGTGCACTGTCCATCGCGTACCACCTTTTACTTTACGAAAACTGTCAATGGGGTCGTCTGTCAAATTACACTAAAATAGTTCTCCAGGAAATATACCCTTTTGTCGGCAGTCCGCTTATATGTCTGCAATTCAAGATTTTTCAAACGTACAAAGCTATCAATGACCTGTTCGCTCAGCGTGTTTTTCAGGAAATCGGACTTTTCGGCAAGTTTCAGAGCGTGTCCGAGATTTTCAGGAAGCCTCGGAAGCGTGCCGATCACGTTTTCATCAGCGTTATAGAGGTCAACATTTATGCTTTCAGGCAGTGCAAGGCCGTTCTCTATGCCGTAAAATCCTGCGGAAATTATCAATGCGAAAGCAAGGTACGGATTCGTCGCAGGATCGGGAGATCTTAGTTCCATGCGCGTCCTCTCGTCGCTGTCGGCAGGGATGCGTACAAGCTGCGAACGGTTGCCGTAGGACCAGGAAATATACTTTGGCGCCTCGCAGGCTCCAAGACGCTCGTATGAATTGGGAATCGGATTTAAAAACGCTGTTATTTCAGATATTTTCTGAAGCACACCTGCGACAAAGGATTCGGCCACCTTTGAGTTTTCCTTCTCACCTATTCTGAATATGTTCTGTCCGTTCTGCATGAGTGACAGGTTCACATGCAGTCCGCTCCCGCTTTTATCGGGCAGCGGTTTCGGCGAAAACGACGCGAACAGGCCGTTCCTTGCCGCGATACTTTTCACGACCTGTTTGAAGGTAATGAAGTTGTCTGCGCTGTTGACAGCATCGGAAAATTTGAAATCGACCTCATTCTGTCCGGGTCCCCGTTCATGGTGGGATGTTTCAGGCCTGATCCCCATTTCCTCCAGGCAGATGCAGATCTCGCGCCTGATGTTTTCGCCCTTGTCGAGAGGATATACATCCAGGTAACCGCCGTTGTCAAACGGAACGGAGGTGGGTTCTCCGTTCTCATCGGTTACGAAAAGGTAGAACTCGCATTCTGCGCCGATCATGCACACGTATCCTTTTTGCCTGGTCCGATCCACAACGGATCTGAGGATCTCCCTTGTATCACCCCAGAAAACGCTTCCATCGGGATTCTTGATGTTGCAGTAAAAACGGACCACCCTGCCCTGCTGAGGGCGCCATGGCAAAACGGACAGTGTCGCCGGGTCCGGAACCAGCAGCAGGTCGGACTTCGTTATATCCGTAAATCCGCTTACCGCGTGGGCATCGAACGGGATGCCGTGTTCGAACGCACGGGGCAGTTCATCCGGTATGATCGAAATATTTTTCAGGTTCCCGAACAGGTCGCAAAATGAAAGACGAATGAATTTCACATCATTTTCATGTATGAATTCCAGGACTTGATCGACTGTAGTTATCATTTCTCTACCCTCCGATTTTTCTTTATAACAACATTATACCAACGGCAGTACCCTTTCGTAATTATTAGCACTAAACTCAAGTTATTCCCTTTATATGCAGTCCTTATAACTAAAAATGGCGCCCATTACATAATGCACACAGTTAATATCCGGCTGAAACCCGGTTTAACTGAAATTGCATTATCTAATGAACGCCATTGTTCATTCTTTTTTATTATATGGCGCTTACAGCTTGTTTGTCAACGACATTCAGCCGATTTGTGACAAATGGGACTGCGTCCTCTCTGAAAGCACACTAATACAATGGGTTGGGAATTTTGCAGGACCGTGGAACCTTCACTTGCAAAAACAGTCTGTTTTATTGATACGATGATTTCATCAATCAGTTCATGAAAGGATGATGTGCTGTATTCCATCTGCCTGAGCGGGCAAAATCATAGTAATCTCCAAAACAAGGCCAGGAAAATTCCTATCGGTCAAGACCACATCTTTAGGTTATCTTTCATTACCATAATCCTTTTAAATTAATTATCAAACTGAAAGCATAAATCCTATTATAGGGGAATTTATTATCATTGCCAAACTATCCTGTTACTGCCAACCTATAGTGTCCCCCAATAGACAGTGTTTGGTGTCATGAGGTTGACGATGATGCCGTCCAAAATACCGGAGCTAGGGCGGGTACCTAATAGGTTACTCCGCCACTAGCTCCAGACTGGTTATTGAAACTCCAAGACATTTGCTAATACCTTTAGTGCGCAAGCGACAGTTCTTCCGTCAACTGGGTTCTGCACCGCATTGATTAACTTTTCACTGTTGTAAAAGATATCATCCAGCTCACTCAGATTACAACCAGCGCAGTAATCCGGAAGACATGCAAATAGCCCTGATGTGCACTTCCCAATTAGTACTCGAATACTCGACCGGCTTGTAATGAATATCTCGTAAAAACTGCCAAAGCTGGTGATTTGACTGATTACACCATACCAGTCATCCCGTTCATTATCATCCCACTGGTAAGAGCACTGGAACCGCATCATGCCAATTCCCCCTGTATTACAAGCTTTACCATGTGGTCATCAATGATCCGTCGGCCATTCTGTGCTCCGTAGAACAAGCAGTGAGAACAGACCTTGTTAATGAGTCTCGCAGCTCCGTTCGAAAATTTGAAAATTTCATCAATAGCAGCTTCTGTGAATATATCTCTGCTAGCCCCCGCATAGCTCATATGCCGTTTCATATACTCTTCAACCTGAGCACGGTCAAAGTATTGTAGTCTGCATTGAATATCAATTCTCTGCCTTATGGCGGCATAAGCCTGAAGCTGGAGTTTTTCCCACAGTTCACTTTGACCTACGAGGATGAGTGCCATAGGACTTTGGGAATCAAGCTTAAAGTTAAGCAAAAAACGGACTTCTTCCAGCATTTCACGGTCTAATAGGTGCGCCTCATCAACTATTACAACCGGCTGTAAATGCTGAATTCCTCGCATAAGTTCAATTTCCCTGTGCAGTTGGCGTTTTGCATCCCCACGATAGAATTTAGACTCGCAGCCTAACTGCTCTAAAAGCCCTTTGTAGAAATGCCGCGGCGTGAGCTTGGAGTCCGACAGATACATGACCAGATACTCCGATGGACTCAGCACATCCTTGAATTTGCGTATGGCTGTTGTCTTTCCGATTCCACAATCGCCGGTAAGTATAGCAAACAACTGACGCTGGGCAGCATACTCAAGACGACCCAGTGTCTCCTCCAGAGCTATGGATGGATAGAGTTCACTCGTTGGTATATCTCTTGAGAATGGGGTGGCGGAAAGTCCATAGAATTCCTCAAACATTCCTGCTGCCCCCTTTGCTGAGTGATCTGTAGGAGATAGCTGTAGCCTGATGCTCCTGCCTTTGCTGATTTTGCTTTGCTGCTGCAGCTAGGAGTCTTGATGACTCTGCAGGCACGGTGTTCATATGCTCAGGAAGCTTGGGACGCCGGCCTGCATGTTCCCCGATTACCAGCTGTTTTGCTTTAAAAGGTGCATGCCCTTCATATTCAATAGTCAATTCCGAGGTGTCTGAAGGATCATATATAACATCCACAGTACAGCCGATAAAAGAAAGTCCTACCTCATACTTCTTACCTTCAAAGCTTATGCACCCGGCTTTATCAACCTTGCGCTCTTCACAATGCAGGAAAGCATTTGCTATTACCTCAGGTTCTAAAAACCGTAAAGGTTTCTTGTCACTACGGTATGCGGCCTCAGGACTGGCTTTCCCTTCAAGGGCTGAATGCGGCTTGTTCTGGTAGCATTCCTCAAGCCACACCCAGAACAGCTCATTCAGCTTGTCTAGCGTTTGAGGCTTCTCCAGTGCTGCTTCACTGAGAAAGGAATCTACAACCCGATTTAGTCTTTCCGGTTTTCCGGTAGATTCCGGGGAATAGGGCTTTGCATATAGCAGCCGGATGCCCATCTTTGAACAGGCACGAGTCATCCATTTTGTCCGGTACTGCTTTCCATTATCAAAGTATACAGTCTCTGGAACCCCATACTTCTGTATAGCCTTGCGGAAGCAATCCTCCACTATGACCTGGTCTAATACCGGATAGAACTCTCCATGGAAGACATATCTGCTGCAGTCGTCTACAAAAAGTACAAGGTATACCTGTTTTTTCATGCCATCTTTACCGATAGGAAGATATGGGCCATACTTGATATCCGAATGCCAAAGCTTGTTCCGATATCTATGCTGATACCTTCGTGCAGCCACACCAGATTGGGCATACATTTTCATGTGTCGGGCACTGTATCCCTTTTGTGCCAGCTTCTCCTGCAGAGTGCTGCGTTTTATCTGCCCTTGTGCTACCCGCCCTTCCCATTCAAGGATCTGAATAATCTGTGATACACTCCTTCCAGGAACTTCGCGACGAAGGAGTATAGCTTGTTCCAATATATGTGGAGGAATGGGATCCTCCCTGTTTGTTTTTTCCTTCCCTTTAGGCTTGAGCCCTTCAAATCCCTTCTCTCGGTATCTTGCAATGTATCTGCGTATACTTCGATCTGACAGACCTGTTTCTTCACAGATACGTGCTCGGATTTGTCGTGCTTTGGCAGGGTCAAGGCCTTCTTGCAAAAGCGGCGACAACATCTGTACACGCCAAACTGCAATTCCTTCTGCCTTTTTTTCGTCCCTCACGTTAAAATCACCCCTTCATAGAGCTTTTAACATGAGTTTACACCCTGTCCTTCAGGACAAGAATGCAGAACGGGTATGCACCCACATATTTGAATTAACCAAAGGACGGACAACTCTAGCAAGCCAACCAGATTCGTCCCCTACATAGGTCTTTATCCTACTCATTGGGGATTTATGGCCTACTACTGTTTTCAATCCCAATCTAACAGCAATGGCATCAAGGCTTCCTGCAAGATATCCTGAGAAATCGCTAAACCATTTTCGAATGTGGTATATGGTGCTTTCTTCACAGGAGACCGTATCTTCCATTCCGTCGAGTATTGCTTCGATGCTTTCGCTGGAATATCTTTTGTATGGAACTATGCTATCAGGCAATTCATGGTGTATTCGTCTGCAACTCCTGCACCGGAGACGGCGGATTACCAAGATGATCTTTTTTCCGCAGCTTTTTAATACCTTACGGGTTCGAGTGCCGACTACTTTTAGCTCCAGACTTCCACATACCGGACAAATACTTTTTTCCTTGCTCTTTACGTGATATTTGTCTTGAGCCTTTTTGTGCGGGATTAGTTCATATTCCTTTACATTGATCATATCTCACGACTTTCCACAGCACTTTTTGTATTTCTTTCCACTGCCACATGGGCAAGGATCATTCCTGCCTGTCTTTTCTGTCTTTATCGGACCGGCAGTTGTGTGTTTTACAAAGGTGCTTCTTTTCAGGGATGGAATCTCCTTTTTTAACTCTGCGACCTTCTCATTGTTTCCAAGAGCTTGATAGATTTCCACCGCTCTCTCAATGACATCCAACCGGTCCCGAAGATCCTTTTGTTCCAAGGCCTTTGTAATGATTGCTTCTGCTTTTCTAAGATGTGCTTCCGTCTTGTTTTTTCCGAAGTGATAGCAGTCTGACCAACCAATATATCCCCAGCCCCAGTTTGGGTCTGCCCCCAGCCACATGCTATACAGGCGATCGCACTCTTCCTCATTGCCAAGTTCAAAATGGGAATCTGCTATCGCTCTGCGTGTATTCTCAATTATCAGGTCATCTTCATCTCCACATACTGCAAGCATTTCCTCGCAATACTTAATCCTCTTGCGAAAGTATTCCTTGTTTTCAAGCCCTGTGTTATGTAGTTCCGCTTCAAGATCCTGCACATAATTGGATAAAAACTCTGACCATTGATATTTTTGCTGTAGTTTATCAATATTGTCGATACCTATGCTGCTCATTATTGACTTAATGTCGTCCCATGCCTCAAGCCACATATCACAAGCTTTTTGACTATTGCCTCTTTCAAGATAATCATAGCCGGAAACGATCTTTTCATCTGCAATTTTATATCTTTCCATATTTTCCTCCCGGATGGTGCTGTTATTTATTCCATTCTATCATTTTTCCCATGTCTTAACCATCCGGACACTATTTCCGTCAAAACTCGGACAGGCACCACTACCAGCTTTATGCTATTTTACTTTGGCTAAAACACTATCCATTGCAACAGACATGTAAAAGTTGTATATTTAAAATAAACTCCGCTCCAAACCACTTTCCCTCAAACCCTTATGCCT
>DAOSCC010000070.1:0-10568 GCA_035361135.1 Clostridiales bacterium
GTAAGGGGCCCGGTTATTGCCCAAAAGCTGTAAAACCGTACAAAATGGAATTCGGGCAGAAAGGACAGACAGTATATAATCTTCATCGGGATGATGTTATAATCTTAAGTGTGACCGGAACATCACGGCATTTGGCAAAACGCATACTACGCGTGAGGTGATACAGTGGTTGAAATCGCTCCGCCCGGGGACGTGGCTGGAATACTTGATGTACTGAATATGCACGGGTACGAAGCATATGCGGTCGGCGGCTGCATTCGTGACGCCGTGATGGGCAGGGAGCCGAAAGACTGGGATATAGCGACTGATGCGCGCCCTGAAGAAGTCGGCAGGCTCTTTGAGAAAACAGTGGACACCGGGATCAGGCACGGCACTGTTACGGTAGTGATCGGAAACAGGAACTATGAAGTGACCACATTCCGCATAGACGGCAGGTACACTGACAGCAGGCACCCGGAGAAGGTGGAGTTCACATCAAGGATCGGGGATGACCTGCGCAGGAGAGATTTTACTGTAAACGCAATGGCATGGAATCCCCAAAAAGGCATCATCGATCCTTTCGGAGGTATGAGGGACATTTCCGGCAGGATCATACGGACCGTTGGCAAACCGTCGGACAGGTTCGGGGAAGATGCCCTGCGCATGCTGCGGGCCATAAGGTTCGCAGCGACACTTGGTTTTGAGATCGAAGCGGACACTCTTGAAGGGATAAGGCAGAGCAGCAGCCTCATCCGCAGGATCAGCGCCGAGAGGATCAGGGAAGAACTGACGGGGATCCTGGTTTCGGATGATCCGATGAGATTCATGCTGCTCATGGATACAGGACTGCTCCGGCATATAATGCCCGAACTGGATTCGCGGCTCGGTCCCAATAGCGATCGTACCGGCCACGACAGCCTTTCGGAAACGGGAAAACACATCCTGCGTTCCGTTGCGGCCGCGGAAGCGGATGTGTGCCTGCGATGGGCGATGCTTCTGCATGATGCAGGCAGATGTACAGACGCTGAAAATTTTGAAGGCTTAAGTGACGCACACGGCTCTAAGGATCATAAAGACTATGAAGAATGTGGAAGATCTGGAGGTCCTGGAGCGGCAGATGCATTGAAAACTGCAGATACCATACTGGGCCGGCTTAAGTTTGATAATAGGAACAGGAGCAGGATACTGAGGATCATCAGGTACCTCGGTATGGAAACAGAGCCTGAGAGGAGCGCTGTTGCAAGAGCTGTGCTTGAAGTCGGCAGAGATATGTTTGGGGATCTTCTGAAAGCCAAAAGAGCTCATATAGCAGCTTCAATGCATCGCTGCGGCAGCATCGTCAGCAGCGTCATTCCGGGAGTATCGCGTCGGCCTGACCGGATGAAAAGCATAAAAGGAGGTCAATACCGTGATACGGATGACCTGAATACCACAACTGGACGGCATTACGAGGATGATGGCCGGAATATCGCTGAAGATCTGTATCAGCTGGAAAAGATCGAAACCGTCTTCAGGTCGCTGCTGGAAGGAGGATACTGTCTCAGCCTGAAAGAACTGAAAATAAACGGTGACGACCTTAAGCGGCTGGGATTCCGTGAAGGCGCCGAAATGGGACGGATGTTGGATCATCTGCTGGACAGGGTCATAGATGAACCGGAACTCAACAGGAAGGAGGCACTTGAAAAACTGGCGCTGGAATACCTGCATAAAAAGCGGATTTCTTCGCAGCAGACCGGTGAAACATGACCGCAGGCACTGAAGAAATAACAGGTATAAATGCAGCGTATATATAAATCTGTTACAATGTTATAATACTGTACCATAATACATATACAGCAGGAGGAAGTGTTTTGGATGAGTGATTTGCTGAAGGATAAAAACATCGTAATAATGGGCGTGAGGAACAAATGGAGCATAGCCTGGGCAATAGCTACTGCGGCCCGAAGGGAAGGGGCGTCGCTGATACTGACGTACCTGGGCGAAAGGGAGAAAAAAGACGTTGAAGTCCTGGCAAAGGAACTTGGCGGTGCTGACACTTACCAGCTCGATGTGGCATCCGACGCCGATATCGATAATTTCTTCGAATCAGTGAAAAGCAGGTATGGGGTGGTCCACGGACTCGTGCATGCTATAGCATACGCCAAAGCGGAAGACCTCCAGGGAAGATTCGTGGACACGTCACGGGACGGGTTCGCGCTCGCCATGGATGTCAGTGCATACTCGCTCATCGCAGTCAGCAGGAGGGCCGCCGGGCTCATGAGTGAAGGAGGCAGTATAATAACGCTGACTTATATGGGGTCGGAAAAGGTCATGCCGGGCTATAATGTGATGGGATTGGCAAAAGCTGCACTCGAAGCCGGGGTCAGATACCTTGCTGATGATCTCGGGCCTTCGGGGATAAGAGTGAACGCTATATCCGCGGGAGCTGTGAAGACGCTGTCAGCGCGAGGTATCAAGGATTTCAGCAGTATCCTTGAATATACCCGGCAGAAAGCACCGCTCAGGAAAAACGTCGATCCGGAAGAGATAGGAAATGCCGCGGCATTCCTGCTCAGCGACATGTCGAAAGGAATAACGGGCGAGATCCTGAATGTCGACTGCGGCATGAATATTATTGGAGTGTAAACAGTTATCGATGTGTAAGACAACCGCTATAGTTATATAAGTATTACTGGTACGTAAATACCAGCGTGATGCAAGCTTTATAACAGGTGTACAAAACGACAGGCTGCCTTCAACGGCAGCCTGTCGAGTATATGCATTATTTGTTTTTCCGTATCTTCTGTTATATTGCCTGAAATATTGCTTTTTGTTTTTTGAACCGGTTACAGCTGCCTTACCCGCTGCCGTTCATTATTTGCCTGCCGTGATCTCCAGTTTATCGAAAACCCTCTTGAATGCTTCAAGAGTATAATCAAGCTGCTCCTGCGTATGGGTTGCCGTATAGCTGGTCCTGATCCTGCAGAGGCCGGGCTTCACTGCCGGCGACAGTACAGGGTTCACATAGACGCCTTCTTCGCGCAGCATCTTGGTAACGACGAGAGTAGCCTCATTGGTATAAGTCATGACAGGCACGATCGGCGTGATCTCGCTGTTGGCTTCATATATGGGCAGGCCGAGTTTCCTGAAGCCCTGCCTCATGTAGTAGGATATGTCTCTGAGCCTTTGGATGCGTTCAGGTTCGGATTTTATTATCTCAAGTGCGGCAATCGCAGCAGCCGCGTTTGCCGGCGGTATGGATGCGGAGAATATGAACGGCCTGGAATTATGCTTGATATAGTCTATGACGTCCTGCTTTGCCGCTACGAAACCGCCGAGGCTTGCCAAAGATTTACTGAAGGTACTCATTATGATATCGACTTCGTCTTCCAGCCCGAAATGTTCGGCTGTGCCTCTTCCATGCTCGCCAAGCACTCCGAATGAGTGGGCGTCGTCGACCATGACCCTGGCGCCATATTTCCTTGCCAGTTTCACAATGGACGGCAGGTCTGCAATATCTCCCTCCATGCTGAACACACCGTCTACTACGATGAGTTTTCCATGTTTGTCATCTATTTTGGACAGAAGCCTTTCCAGGTCTTCCATATTGTTGTGTTCGAATTTGAGAGTTTTTGCAAAACTGAGTCTGCATGCGTCGACTATGCTTGCGTGGTTTTCGCTGTCGCACAGGATGTAATCGTTCCTGCCCGCGATAGCGGTTATGATGCCCAGATTGGTCTGAAAACCGGTGCTGAAAGTGAGCGCTGCTTCCTTGTTGAGGAATTCGGCGATCTTTTTCTCCAACTCAAGGTGGAGAGTCAGTGTCCCGTTGAGGAACCTCGATCCCGAGCATCCCGATCCGAACTCTTTCACTGCGTCGATCGCGGCCTGTTTGACCCTGGGGTCGGAGGTAAGCCCCAAATAGTTGTTGGAACCTACCATTACAGTTTTTCTTCCTTCGATGATGACTTCAGTGTCCTGTCCGGTCTCAAGGGCGTGGAAATACGGGTAAAGGCCGGCTGCCAAAACCTCCTTGTAATCGGTGTAGGTAAAGCATTTTTCAAAGATATCCATAATCAAATGATCTCCCCTTCACGATTTGAGTATCTTAGGTAATGATTCCGGGCTGCAACCATTTTACCACATAAAATACAATAAGTATATATTTATGATACATCTATTTATCACGAAAAGCCGCCTTTTACCGGAAAAAACGAGCCGGGCCGGGCAATTACGCCCGGTTTTCTTCATTACGGCAGTTTGATATGGTATAATTAGTTACCGGAAATACCGGCAGTCCGCCGGATCGGGGAGGTCGAAATGAGAAATCATTACGGAAACATCGTACTTGTCACCGGAGCGTCATCCGGTATTGGTAAAAGCTGTGCGGAATATCTTGCGGGATTGGGTTTCAAAGTCTACGGCACATCGAGGAAGGCACCGGAGCCTGCGGAGGCCGGTTTGCAGGATATTTCCGGTCCCAGTATGAATGAAACTCCGGGGGACGGCGCCGGCAGGTCCATGAAAAATGCCTGCGGTGCAGATGGTGCCTCAAAAACTGCATGTGCTGCCCGGCCGGGCAGTGTGACGATGATCCGCATGGATGTCTGCAGCGAGGAGTCTGTAAAGGCTGCGATCGATTATGTCATTGAACGGGAAGGCGAGATAGGGATCGTCGTGAACAATGCAGGAATGGGCATAGCCGGGTCCGTCGAGGACACTTCAACGGAGGAAGCGTTCCTGCAGTTCGATACCAATTTCTTCGGTATGTACAGGGTAATACGGCAGGTCCTCCCGCATATGAGGAAGAAGGGAAAAGGCCTGATAATAAATATTTCCTCGGTTGGCGCACTGTTCCCGATACCGTTCCAGTCCATGTACGTAGCATCAAAGGCGGCGGTCGAGCTCATGAGCGGTTCACTCCGCAATGAACTCAGGAATTTCGGTATAAAAGTCTGCGTTGTGGAACCCGGCGATACGAAAACCGGCTTTACGGGCAACCGGTTGTTTGTGAAGGCGGGTGGCGAAGGCTCCGCATATTATCATCAAAGCAAAGAGTCTGTGGCAATAATGGAAAAGGACGAGATGAACGGGCCAGATCCCGTTATTGTCGCAAAAGCGGTCGCCAGGGCGATAAAGCGGAAGAGTCCTCCGGCTTTCATAACCGTAGGATTGGGCTACAAACTGCTGGTGTTTTTCAAAAGGCTTGTCCCCAGGTCATTCGAATCTTTCGTCGTGGCAAAGATGTACAAGTGCTGAAAAAGCGGCAGTTGTACGCGAGACAGTCTGTGATCCATGTCCAGGGATCCATCCGGGTATCTCCGCTGGACAGGTAAAATATTCTTCCCATTTTACCAGACAATAGCGAAGTACAACATGGTGGAATCATCCTGCGCCCGCAAAGTCCAGGCAGAGGCTCATATTACGGGCCGATGCGTCAGCCGCCGGCCGGCGTGCCAATAACTGACCGGCATGCCTGTCGGCGGCTGCCGTTCTTGTTACCAGTTGTTGTAATTACATTTGCTGCGGCGAGGCATAACGATCCATGCTATGAAGTAGGCAAGAATGCCGATACCGTCGAGGAATATGGTAAGGACCCACAGGAGCCTTATAACGGTGGGATCGATCCCGAAATATTCCCCAATGCCCCCGCACACGCCGGCGATTTTTTTATTTGTAGTTGACAGGTATATCCTTTCATCCATATCGCATGCTCCTTTTCTCTCATGAACTTGATGTTGCCTTTTCTATAGAATCATACGGAACGGGTGCCTGTGTGTCTGATAAGTTTTTACCGGATACTTTTATCAGGAGAGTTTTGATAATATAATAGTATCGGATAATATTCAAGGGGGATCATTTATACATGAAAAGAACAGCCTGCATCTTCCTGACTGCATTGGTGCTGTTCATGTCCGTATCATGCAGCCTGCGGGATGACGGCATTGGCGTGGGGCCGGACAGAGGACAGGGAAAGGAAATGGCCGGTGGGACCGGCAACGGGCAGGATACGCCTGCCGAAACGGCAGAAGGCATTTCAGCCGGTGATGCACCGGCGGCCCGGCAGCCATCCGGCATTTATCCGGCGAAAGATAATTATCTAGGCGATTCGAAATGGGGTTACATAGACAGTGCCGGCATGTTCGTGATACAGCCTTCGTTTTCACAGGCATTCAGGTTCCAGGGCAACGGGCTGGCTGTTGCAGGGATCGGCGACCGTGTCGGGCTCATCGACCGTACCGGGAATTTCGTTGCCGACCCGGTCTATACATATATAAATGAATTCAGCGAGGGGCGCGCCGTTGCTGTGGCCCCTGACGGATATGTGGTGCTGGACGGGACCGGCAGCGCCATATCCGGTAAATATGAATATATTGCCGACTACAAAAGCGGCAGGGCGCTTTACCGTACGAAGACCGAATCGGGCGCGAGACTTTACGGCTACCTTGATGAAGGCGGAAAGCCGGTCATACCCGCGATTTACGGCGACGCGACCAGCTTTGAAGGGAACAGGGCGGCGGTAAAACTGAATGATGGTCTGTACGCTCTGATCGACAGGTCAGGAAAGGCTGTAAAAACACTGGAATGCTGGGAAATATCCGCTTTTTCCGACGGCAAGGCAGCTTTCAGGGAAAGCGCCGATGGCAGATACGGCTATGTCGACACCAACGGGAATGTAGCCATAAAGCCGGCTTTCGTCACTGCAGGAAGCTTCAGGAACCACCGCGCGGTCGTCTCCGTGTGGGGAGGAGGCAGGGAGATATACGGCCTTATCGATGAGAACGGCAGGTTCGTTATTATACCCCAGTATGAAGAGATACAGATGCTTGGAGAGGAAAGGGTGGCGCTTGGGATCCCGAGAGATCCCGACAATCTCTTTACAGGTCTGAAATATGCGCTGGCGGACACTGAAGGAAACCTGCTCACGGATTTTGTTTTCTGCAGCGTCAGCCAGTTCAGCAATGGGGTCGCTTCCGCAACTGACAGTACTTCTACGTTCTTCATAAACACCTCAGGCAAGAAGATCGAAAACATGCCTGTGCTGGAAGGGTCAGGCCAGATGGAGGTATTGGACGGGCTCATATATGCAAATATCGATCAAAGGGCTTATTACATGAACAAGCAGGGCCAGCCCGTATACAGGCCTGTATCCTGGGTCGAAACGGAAAGCGGAGTAAAGGTGTTCGAAGAGAAGTACAAACCGAATGTCAATTACCTGGTATATTACCCTGTGCTCGGCAACCTGGCCGACCTGAAGGTGGAAGCCAATGTCAACGCGAAGCTCAGGGAGATGTGGACTGATATCTCAACGTTGTCAGTCAAACCTTCCGATATACTCGATTACAGCTATGAAAGCAATTTCCAGGTCGTGTTCAGCCGCAAGGATCTGCTGGTACTGATGGAATCGGGGTACTGGTATCCGTTCGGGGCAGCCCATGGTACGCCTGTAATGAACCATGCGCATATAGATATCCGGACGGGCAGGTTCTATGAACTTGACGATCTGTTTAAAAAGGACAGCAATTACGAGGCTGTGCTGACAGAGATCGTAGGAAAGCAGATAGATGAACTTGCCGCGGCAGAAGATTCGTACATCTTTGCTGATTCATTTGATGGCATAAGCAGCGATCAGCCGTTCTACATAACCGACAAGGGGCTGAACCTGTATTTCCTGCCGTATGAGATAGCGCCGTATGCGGCGGGATTCCCGACATTCATGGTAACGTTCGATGAGATTTCGGACATAATCGACAGGAACGGGGACTTCTGGAAGTCGTTCAACTGACGCAAAGAAGTTTTACATATATCTGTTTGACGAACCGGCACTGGAGAGCCGCAAGACCGGCACAGTACTGCGGCACGGACAGGGAGGCATAAGACGATGGTCAGAGAGAGCTTTTTGAGATTCATATACCAGGCTGCAAGCATGCAGCGGTGGAACGATCACATCAGGCCTGCCAAAGGCTTTACCGAACTGGACAAGCAGGCGCATAAGCTTTACTACGCCTATGTCCTCGGCAGGCTCGAGGAAGAGACTTGTCCGGTAGACTGGATGAAGATGATCGAAGGCGCACTGTTCGAATTTTTCCAGAGGATCCTGCTGACAGATATAAAACCTCCTATTTTCCACATGCTCATGGAAAAACACGGCGAACAGATAAACAGGCTCGTGATGAAAGAACTCCGTGATCTTGGATTGGGCGACATAAAACAGGGCTTCGGGGAAAGGATGGAAACATACCTCTTCGATCCGGACTACAGCCGGCATGAAAAAATGATACTGAGAGCATCCCATTATTTCGTGACGAACTGGGAATTCAACATTGTGTACCAGTTCAGCAAAGGTTTTTATGGGATAGAGGATACGAGAAGGAACATAGAGAAGCAACTGGAGCAGCACCAGGACCTGGATTGCGTTCGAAAACTGGTTTTCAGCCACAGTCTCGCGGACTTCCTGAATCTGATCGGGCAGCTCAGGTTCCAGCAAAGGTGGGCGCAGACCCAGAGGATACCGGAGACGTCGGTCGCCGGCCATATGCTGATCGTTGCGCTGCTTTCCTATATCCTGACACTTGAGATGGATGCGTGTGAAAAACGGAAATACAACAATTTCTTTGCAGGACTGTTCCACGATCTGCCCGAAGTTCTGACAAGGGATATAATTTCGCCTGTCAAGAATTCTGTCGACGGGCTGAGCGATCTGATCAAGTCCATCGAGGAAGAACAGATGGAGAAGATGCTGCTTCCGCTGCTGCCTGAGAAATGGAGGGACGAGATCCGCTATTTCACCGATGACGAGTTTTCATGCAGGATCATCCTTGACGGCAAAACCATAAAGGTGAGCACTGAAAAAATTAACGAACTTTACAACAGCGACGTATTCTCACCGGTCGACGGGAGCATAACCGAGTTCTGCGACAAGTTTGCGGCATATATGGAAGCCTACCTCTCCATAAAGCACGGGATCACTTCAAAGAACCTGGTCGACGGACACGCGGACCTGTACAGGAGATTTGCCCGGACAAAGATAGCCGGGATCGATATGGGCGTCATTTTTGACTACTTCAGGCTGGATTGACCGAACCTGACAATCGGAGGACTGCTGTGAACAAATACATGGGATTCTATGAACTGAAGGCATTGAACATCCCGTCGGTACCGTGGGAACTTTTTACGAATGATACGGTGCTTGACGAAGGAGTGCTCTGGACGGTCAGGGTCGCAACTGCTGCGGGGAATGACCTGAACCTGCCAAGGGCGGTCGGAGTGGACCATGCCGAAGCGCGGATGAAGGGCAGGGAGTTTTTGCGGGAATACGGGGAGAAAGGAATCGTCGTGTACTATCCCTATTTTATAGCTGAAAAGAGCGGCGTTCTCGATATAAACAGCCAGAGGACCGTGATCGAGGCCGTGGACCGCGATCTGTGGAATCTCGTGACATTTGGGAAGAAAAATGTGACTATAATCGCCCCTTCAGATAAAATCGGCCATATAAGTGATGTATCCTGCAACGAGGCCGGCAGTTGGCCCATTGACGGCGTACAGATAACAGGAGACGGCAGTTTCCTGTCACCGGAAGAGATAAAAGAACTTGTGAGATATGGCGCTGTCATCAGGGGCAGGTTCAGGGATGAGATAAGCGGAGGTTCCTCCATACTTGCTGAATGGAGCTACGCTTACAGCACCGATGTCAGCATGAAACCCATCGGGCCCAGGTATCTTGTCTTTTATGAACTCAGGGACCTTTCGCTGCATTGAGGCTTCCGCGCATTAAGACCCGCATCTGACTGACTTTCATCATGCCTGCGGTACCGGTTCGCGCACTGAGGCTCCGTTTTGCTGACAAATAGCTCCAGGCAGGTTTCCGCGATCCATACATCTGAATATATTGATAATGGCAGCCAATTTGCCGGCTGACCCGGGCATCATGCAGATATCTGAAAGGGATTGCCCGGAGTTATGCCCGGCGGGTCATCATGCACGGCTGCCCATGACGCCTGACTGGATCGGTGAGGATGATATGGAAAGGGAAAAAGCAGATAACGTAAATGAGCCGGAGAGCATGAAAAAGAAGAGAGCCGGCAGGCATCTCCGGCTGTCTGAGTATATAACGTCACAGCTGCCGGAGGGCGCTGTGGTGGATTTTATTTTTTATGAAGATTTTGACGGAGACGGGGAAAAGGAAGCAGTGATAGGCGTGACCCGATTTGCGCCGTTCCCTCCTGATTCCGCGGTGTTGATAGTAAAAGCGGAGAAGAACGGCGATATAACGCATGACTGGTTCATGTTCCGGGAATCGCCGCACGGATCCGAGCAGGCCGGTGTCATCGACAGCGCGGCAGCGGCGGACACCGATGGCGACGGGCTGAAGGAAGTCGTGATATCGAGGGTGTTCGGCCACAAACATGAAATAGATATAACTGTGATCGACTGGGAAGGCGCGGCTCCGCACCAGGTATGGCACAGCGGGCAGGCCTATTTCCACGGCAGCCTTCAGGTTGCAGATACTGACGGCGACGGTATTGCCGAGATCGTCGTGGAATTTGGAACACAGGACGGACACGAGGTGATATCGGCCGAGGAAGCCTGCTACCATGTCAGGGAGAGCA
>DAOSCC010000071.1:0-10494 GCA_035361135.1 Clostridiales bacterium
GACCGACGATTGCATCACGAACATCCCCGACTGCTGCATGAGGGCGGGCAGTGATGTTAACTGGCATATAGCCTGCGGTACCCCTGTGCCCCGTCTTGGAAGCATCCCCGTATGTTTCCGGAAGGCGAGCCGTCTGCTGTCCTATCGGTACATATGCCCTGATGAACACATCCTGACGGAGGAAGTCATCAGCAATATCAGCAGCAGGCAAAATTCAGGGCAGTACGGAGGCAAAAACGGGATCGACCAGGAGTGTATAGTGAATTTCCTCGGCAACGGATCCATGGAAGATATCGACCGCTATGCCGATCAACTGATGCAAAGCGCAAAAGCCGAAGCAGCAATGCCTACGATGTTGTACAGGTACCTTGCCATGACGGTCTACCTGGCCGCCGTGAAATACCTGGATACGATAGGCTGCCGTTCGTACGGCATCTGGTCGCAGGAACTCCGCCCCGACGACGGCATATCCGCGCCGGAAGAGGCACATGAGTATATGTGCAGGGTGATGCGGCATGTCCTGGAACTGCGTGACGACGCAAGCAAAAAACAGCAGCAGGACCTGCTGAACCAGGCTATAGAATATATCAACACACATTATCATGAGGAGTCCATATCACTCGATAAAGTGGCGAAGGAAGTCAATGTCAGCCCGAACTACTTCTCGGCAATATTCAGCCAGGAAGTCGGGATGACCTTTATCGAATACCTCACGAACAAGCGGATCGAACGGGCGAAATACCTGCTCAGGCATACCGACCGGCGCTCAGGCGAGATCGCATTTTCGGTGGGATACAGGGACCCTCATTATTTCAGCTTTGTTTTTAAAAAAGTAACAGGGATCACGCCCAGTGAATATCGAAAGGGAGTAGACCAGTGAAAACGGGTTTGCACCGGAAAACAAAAAACGGGAAAATCACCATGCAGGCCAAGCTGTGGAAGATGATCCTCATCGTCTCAGTCCCGCTGATGATCATGATCATCGTGATCGCTTCCATAGGGATAGGGTATGCGCTGCAGTATAAAGCCATACTGAACAATGTGACGATGGCTTCCGAATTCAACCAGAATTTCAAGGACGATGTGGACCTGAAAATGTACTATTACGTCATTGACAGCCAGTTATCGGAAGGCCTGCCCCTCAAGGAAGTCCAGTCTGCCGAGATGATAGCGCGGAAACTGACCGAAACCACCACGAAGAAAGAGAGCCTGCGCGCCATCAACAGCGTGCTCAACCTTTGCCACAACCTTCAGGACAAAATGGAAAAGATCGCGGAGACCAAGGAATATAACTCACGCGAGGAGCAGCTGGTGAACAATATTTACATACTGACCGACATGATACAGGAATACATGTACACTTATCTGTATTACGAAGCTGCGCACCTGGACGCTTTGCAGAAGACCATGATCAGGAACATGATCGTCCTTATGACGGTGAGCGTCGTTTTGTCGGCCATCCTGCTGATCTTCCTGCTGAGGAAATCGAGAAAGCTCAGCAACAAGATCATCAACCCGATAGACAAGATATGTGAGCGGCTTGTTGCGATCGGGAAAGGCGACCTGCTCGTTTGCGAGCCGATACAGGCTGATGTCAGGGAAGTACAGCTGCTCACCGACGGTATCGAGACCATGGTCGGGCAGCTGAGACGGCTGATAGAAAAGACGGCCGAGCAGGAAAAACAGCGCCGGCGTACCGAACTTGCGCTGCTGCAGGCGCAGATCAATCCGCATTTCCTTTACAACACACTCGACACTATAATATGGCTGATCGAATCAGGAGAGATCCCGGAGGCTGTCACTATGGTCAGCACGCTGTCCAACTTCTTCCGGTCCTCCCTGAGCCGGGGCAAAAACGTGATCACGCTTGCCGAGGAGGAACAGCATATCCGCAGTTATCTTGAGATCCAAAAGATGCGTTACCGGGATCTGATGGAATATGAGATCGATATCCCCGATCATCTGAAATTTTACATACTTCCAAAACTCACGCTCCAGCCGCTGGTGGAAAATGCACTCTATCACGGGATAAAAAACAGGCGCCGGAAAGGCTGTATCAGGGTGACAGGCAGGGAACGGAACGGATGTATCCAGTTGGAAGTGGCTGACGACGGAGCGGGGATGACGCCGGAAAGACTGGAAGAGGTGCGGGCGTCCCTTGAAGAAGCCGGCGGGATCGAAAGTTTCGGACTAAAGGCAGTGCACCGGAGGATAAGGATCCTGTTTGGCGCTGATTATGGACTGGCTTTGGAAAGCGAGCCGGATGCGGGTACGAAGGTCATTGTAACTATCCCGATGCAGACTGCCGAAGAATCCGCGTCATGAAACGGACGGTATTCGCCGTTCGATCCATTGATGCAGGAGAGGTGAAGAGAAGGAGAGATGAAGATGAGCAAATGGAAGCTTGCGGCAGTTGCCTGCCTGATGGCCATCCTTGGCGGATGTGTCATGAGAACGCAGCAGGCAACGTCTCCTGATGAGGAAAACCTTATCGTGGTCGGATTTTCGCAGGTCGGGGCAGAATCGGAATGGCGGGTCACCAACACGGAAAGCATCAAATCGGCATTGAGCGAAGAAAACGGATATGTTTTGATTTTCGAAGATGCTCGCCAGGAACAGGAGAACCAGATCCGGGCGATCCGGAGCTTCATACAGCAGGACGTTGATTATATCGTGTTTTCACCTAAGCTGGAAACCGGCTGGAAAACGGTGCTGCAGGAGGCAAAAGACGCTGGGATACCCGTGATCATGATAGACCGTGACGTGGAGGAAGAAAGCAGGAAGCTGCTGACTGCGTATATCGGGTCAGATTTCTATAAAGAAGGAAAGAAAGCCGTTGTATGGCTGGAAGACTTCCTGGAAAAGAAGGGGAGGACCGAGGAACCTTTAAGGATCGTCCACATACAGGGAACGATCGGTTCTTCGGCACAGATAGGCCGGACCCGAGCCATGGAAGAGGCGGTCGCAAGGCATCCGAACTGGGAACTGGTTGCACAGGAATGCGGCGACTTCACACGTGCAAAGACATACGAGGTAATGAGCGGGATATTGGAAAAGACCAAGGATATTGATGTGGTATACTGTGAAAATGACGGTGAGGCTCTCGGCGCCATCGATGCGATGGAGGAAGCGGGACTGAAATGTGATCCGGAGGACGGAGTGATCGTCATATCGTTCGATGCGACCAGGCTGGCACTCCAATACTGCCTGGAAGGCAAGATCGCGCTGAATGTGGAATGCAACCCGCTGCAGGGCCCTTATGTCGATGAAGTCATAAAACGGCTGGAACGCGGTGAGACCATAGAGCGTGAAATATATGTCGAAGAGACCCAGTTCGATTATCTGACAATCACCCAGGAAATGATCGACAGCAGGAAATACTGACATCGTAACGGAACATGGTGCAAAACTGTACAATGACATAATGCAGGCAGCCCTCTTTACCGGGGGCGTTTTTTATAATGTAATGATATAATTCATGATCCGAACCGGAAAAATGTTGAGCAGCTTTTATAAGCCAGCGATTTTTCTGGTCACCTGGCATACTTCAGGATAGCTGACGCCCTTATCCGGTCCGTCTTCCCGCATCGGCCGCCGATTCTGCCATGTGATGAAAAAACCGGAAGGCTTTTTCCGGGGATTTTTTCATTGCCGGGGCATATTAAATGGTGCCATGGCCGCCGCCTGATAACAACTGGCTGACTGGCGTTCCTGGCACCTGAAAAATTTTTTCAAACGTTCCGGCATCCACGATCGTGTTAGTAATGAAGGGAGGGAAGCTGATTTGCGAGGTTCTTTATTGCGTACGAGTGAAGAGTTGCTGGAAATCTATAACCGTCATGTGGATACTGTCTACCGCGTTTGCTTCATGTTCATGAAAAACGTGCCTGATACGGAGGACATGGTCCAGAACACATTCATCAGGCTTATGAAGGACAAGACGGTTTTCCGGGATGAGGAACATGAGAAGGCCTGGCTCATCAGGACAGCGTCCAATCTATGCAAGGACCACTTCAGGCATTGGTGGTCAAAGACGGTAGGTATCGATCAGGCCGGTGAGACGGCGGTCGATCAGGATTTCAATATAGACAGCAGCCTCGAAAAAGTTTTGGCACTTCCCTCCAAAATAAGGACTGCCGTGTATTTGTACTACTATGAGGGCTACTCCACGGTGGAGATAGCGAAGATACTGGGAAAGAACGAGTCGACAGTCAGGGGGTATCTCCATACCGGCAGGAAGCTTCTGAAAATGGAAATGGAAGGTGGTCTTGAGTGAAGAAAGAAGATCTGAGGAATTCTTTCGATTTGATAAAACCGGATGAAAATGCGAAGAAGAGGATGCTGGACAATATAATGCGGAGCGCCGGTAAAAAAGACGGAAGCCGCAGGATGTATTTCGTGAAAGCCATACCCGCTTTTGCTTTGACTGTCGTGGTAGCCGCTGGCGTGCTGATGTACAGCCTGAAGCCGGGCAATAACGGATCGCCGCCCGGACAGGTTACAGATCTTGCCGGGGGCATCGGCAGGGAAGATGCGGCTGCCCCTCTCCTGGACCAGTTTCGGGTCGATGACAGGCATTATATCCTGCTTACAGATGAACTGAGGAATGATTTCGGACTGCCGTCCGAAATAAAAGAAGGCGACATTGGTGAAAAGCTGACGGATATCACGGTCAGCCCGGATGAGAGCCTGACAGGCAGAGAAGTGTACAGATATGTTCCGGCCGGCTGTGAAGCGGTAGTAGCCGTAAAAGGGGATGACGGATACCGGCTTTTCAGGTTTTTCACATTTGAAAGCTACAATAGCAACCAGGATGAGGATGCCGTGGAATACCTTGAACTTTACGGCATCAACAGTGCGGAAGATATCTCAAAGGTCCTGTTGATCGGCCATTCGGAGCAGGGTAAGATGTCTGGCGTCGATGATATCCGGGAAATAACTGACAGGAGTGAAATCGAGCAGTTCTATGGTTATTATTCCGTGCTGAAGAACAACAGCGACAAATACTTTGACAGGCTGTTCAACTATAATGGTACGGGCACTGGCAACAGCAGCGTCGGGGTAGATATCGCCGAACGGGAAAGGATGGCGGCTGCCGAACCGGCCGGGCCGATCGAGCCGGATGCAGCCGGCTTCGGATCAGACATGCCGATGGAGATCGCGCCGGCTGCACCGGATACACCTGTTTCAGCGAATGTCCCGGCCCCTGCAGATGCCCCGGTGCCGCAGAAGCCGTCGGCAACAGCCGATCCATCCGCCGGAATCGTGACGGACATGGGCGGCGGGACAACAGGATCGGTACAGGGCAGCACAGGTTCGACAGGCGATGCCCTGGATCTTCCCATAACAATAAGGATATACAACAGGAACGGTATTTACTTCGATTCGGTGTACTACAGGAACATAGGCTTCATCAACAGGTACGAGGTAAGTGATGAGTTTGCAGCCTTTCTAAGCGCCAGGTTCTGAAAAAGAGCATCAGATGACACAATGGCCCAATAACCTGATAGCCCGATAATATAAAAACGACACTGTAACTGAGCGGCTAAGCTGCCTGGCTGCTCGGCCGGGGAAACGATTGGACAGTTGTTGGTTTGCATGACCGCCTCCTGGTATTGCACAGTACCGGGAGTTTTTTTCTTTACAGATATGTGTATATGCTGTGCCAGGCACCTGGTTATTATATATAACGGCTGGCTGATATGTTATAATATTTCCAGGTGCCGGCCGCAGGGATCCATATCCGACGCTGCCGGGCATGGCGCCGGGAAGGAGGAGAACGATGCTGAAGTACATAGTTCCTGAATACAAGAGGCTGAGGGTCATCGTTGATACAGATGCCGCATGCGAGGCGGATGATCCGTTTGCGATAGCGCATGCGCTCATGTGCCGCAAGTTTGACGTAAAAGCGATATTAGCCGAACAGTTCGGCGGCCCGGAAACGACTAAAAAGAGCTATGACGAGATCATGACCGTCCTGGATGCCATGGATATTTCAGTCCCGGTTTTTATGGGCGAAGAAGGCAAGCTTTCTGATATACCGGGCGATGACATATCTCCGGCTTCGAAGTTCCTGGCCGAAGAAGCGATGAGGGATGACGACAGGCCGCTGTTCGTGCTGTGCCTTGGAGCGGTCACGAATGTCGCGTCTGCGATAAGAAGGGCTCCCGGTATCATTCCGAGGATGACTGTCGTATGGATCGGCGGACAGGGTTATGATTCATATACGCCTGATTTCCGCGAGTTCAACTCGGGAAACGATATCGATGCCGCTAACCTGGTGGTTTCAAGCGGTGTCGAGTTATGGCAGATACCGTCCGATGTTTATGGCTCGATGCGTATCAGCCTTGCAGAGATACAGCACAGGATATATCCCTGCGGAAAGATAGGGAAGCATTTGTTTGAAAACATGGTGGACTATAATATGTCGAAGCATGCAGGATGGACGGCCGGCGAAAGCTGGGCGCTGGGAGACAATCCTGCAGTCGGGGTGGCTATGGACCAGAACTGCGGCCGCTTTATTTACCGCGAAGCCCCTATTTTCAATGAGGACACCACTTACACCTTCGAAGCCGGCAGACCGAAAATCCGAGTGTACACTTCCATAGATCCGAGGTTCATTCTTGAAGACCTTATAAGCAAGCTGCAGCTGATTTACGGCGCAGGGCATGACAGGCAGACATAATTATTTGAATCGATGCTTTTGCTGCTTAGTAAACGGAGTGCTTACGAAACACGACATAGTATACATGTTGCAATTCACAAGCCATATATACTATGATACGGAAACCACGTTTTATGCAAGGAGGACAGCATATGCCAGGCAACGGATTCGAACAGCCGTACAGGCACGTAGTCTCAGGAACGGTAACCGGCAGGTATGAAGTGCCCGATTGTCCTGAATGGGCGCACAGTGCCGTATTCTACCAGATCTATCCGCAGAGCTTCTATGA
Organism: Clostridiales bacterium; assembly: GCA_035361135.1. Taxonomy (GTDB): domain Bacteria; phylum Bacillota; class Clostridia; order Acetivibrionales; family DTU013; genus DTU013. The sequence continues at coordinate 6,954 of DAOSCC010000071.1, forward strand.
TTCGAACGGTGACGGCATCGGCGATCTGCAGGGTATCATACAGAAGCTCGATTATGTAAAGAGCCTTGGAGCAGACGCCATCTGGATAAATCCCTTTTTCGAATCGCCGTTCAACGACGCGGGATATGATATTTCGGACTATTACAAGGTCGCGCCGCGGTACGGTACAAATGAGGACGCCCGGATGCTTTTTGAAGAAGCCCATAAAAGGGGCATTAAAGTGCTTTTCGATTTCGTGGCCAGTTATACATCCATCGAACACGAGTGGTTCAGGGAATCCTGCAGGCAGGAGAAGAACAGATACTCCAACTGGTACATATGGACCGACGGCACCTGGGCTCCGATGCCCGAGGAGCAGAAAGACAGGTTCATACAGGGCTATGCGAGACGCGACGGGCAGTTCATGAGGAACTTCTACTGGAGCCAGCCGGCTCTGAATTACGGATATGAGCATCCGGATCCCGCGTTTCCATGGCAGCTTCCGACCGACCATCCTGATGTGCTTGCCATGAGGGAAGAGATGAAAAACGTGGTAAGGTACTGGATGGATCTTGGCGCCGACGGATTCAGGGCGGACATGGCGGGCGCGCTGGTCAAGTCGACACGGTACAGGGGGAACAGCCAGTTTTACGCCAATAAAGCATCCGGGACCCAGAAGTTCTGGCAGGAAGTGCGGGAAATACTGGACCGCGAATACCCGGGTTCCTTCATGGTAGCGGAATGGTCGCATCCCATATCCGCGATCGAGGGCGGATTCCATGCGGACTTCTACCACTGGTTCAGCGGTTTCAACGACCTGTTCCAGAAAGAAAGCTGGAGGATCCTCAACGGGCTTTCCGAGGGGCACAGCTTTTTTGACGCCGAAGGAAAGGGGAACATCACGGACTTCCTGGCCGGCTACATGGAACAGTATGAAGCCGTTAAGGGCAAAGGCTTTGTCTGCATACCGGTGGGGAACCATGACATTGCCAGGATAAATAATAACCGTTCACCAAAAGAACTTGAAATGATCTTCGCATTCTCGATAACTCTGCCGGGCATGCCTTTCATCTATTACGGGAACGAGATCGGAATGAGGCAGCTCCACGGCCTGCCCCATGTGGAAGGCGCATACAAGCCAAGGGCGGGCGCTCGCACGCCGATGCAGTGGAAAAAGGGACCGAACGCCGGATTCTCTGCGGCGCCTGCCGAAAAGCTTTATCTTCCTGTTGATCCGGCCGACGACTATCCGAATGTAGAGGAACAGGAGAAAAATCCCGATTCCCTGCTCAACAGGGTCAGAAAGCTGATATCGCTGAGAAAACGGTACAAGGCGCTGTCTGCTCACGCCGAATTCGTTCCGTTGTATGCTGTGGAAAACGGGTATCCCTTCATTTATGCCCGGGCCGCCGACGAGGAAGTGATACTGGTGGTGCTCAACCCGTCCGGCCAGGAAAGAAAAGCCGAATTCACCAGCAACCTCGAGATCTCCGGCAGGAAGCTGATCGCAGGAGAAGAAATCAGGATGGACTCCGACGGCAGCAAAATCTCTGTAGCAGTACCTCCTATAACCTATTCTGTTTACATAATGAACGCAAGGCACTGGAGTTAAGGTATGATCACTTTATCGAACAGACAGACAAGGCAATTTTTACTGCTCAGGCATGGATTGCTGGGCGAACACAGGTTTGCCGGCAAACATGGTGCGCTTGATTTTGTACGGCAGGCAGGATGCATCCAGTTCGATCCTGTCGATGTCTGCGGGAAAAACGCGGAGCTTACGCTGCAGTCCAGGATCAAGGGATTCACGAAGAATACGCTTTATGAACTGCTGTATGTCGACAGGAAACTGGTGGACTATCCCGACAAAAACCTTTCCATAATCCCGGCAGAGGACTGGCCGTATTTTGAGCGCTACAGGCAGGCAGCCATAGCGGGCGGCCGGCGGTTCAAAGAGCTCGCCGGACTGGCAGACCAGGCAAAGGCTTATATAAGGGAGCACGGTCCCGTCTGTTCCGACGACCTGCCGATAACAGGCGGTATCCGCTGGCATTCATCCATCCACTGGAGCGGCAACTGGACCGGCATTACAAAGGCTGCGAGGTCTGTGCTGGAACATCTTTATTCGACCGGCGAACTTGTCATCCACCATAAGAATGGCTCCAGGAAGTTCTATGATCTCGCCGAAAGGCACATCCCGCCCGAGATACTGTATGCTCCAGATCCGCTGCCGGATGAATTCCAGCATAAAAAATGGCGTATACTTCGGCGCATCGGAGCGGTGGGACTGTTGTGGGACCGCCCGTCGGATGCATGGCTCAACATTTGGGGCCTTAATGCCCGGGAGATCTACACTCCCGCCGACAAGCGGAAATATGGCCATTATGTCCTTCCGCTGCTGTATGGTGAGAACTTTGTCGGCCGCGTGGAAGCGGCCGCTGATAAAAAGACCTGCACCCTGATATTGAGAAACATCTGGTATGAAGGTAATGTAAAGCAGACTAAGAGACTGGCTGACGCAATCTGGAAATGCATAAACCGTTTTGCGGAATTCAACGAGTGCTCGGCTGTCAAATCGGAATGCGCTTTGATGAAAGACTGAAGCACGGATATGAAAGACTGCATCAATGAACTGAAACTGAAGCAGTCCATTTTTCCGATCTCTCTAATTATGTATTGATGTAATTTTCTCGAATGCTGCTCACATGCGGAAATTCTGATATTCTTTATCTGGCAGGGTAATGTTTTTCAAGGTACGATTTTTCTCCATCCTGCAAACATGCAGGGCGTATGCAACGTAAAATGTATGTACCAAAAAGATTGCAGCGAATATGCGCCACAGTCCGGGTATGTACTGTTACTTCTTTATTTGGTATAATTGGAAAAGTTGCGCTGTTTGTATTCAATGAATAGTGGGGAGTCAGGAAATGTCGTTTGATGAGTTATTGGTGTTCATATCTTCATGTATCTATTCAGGATACAGCATGATCAGATGGTATAACAAGCTGCCGTCGTATGGGCCTGTCAAAAGGGATAAGGCCGTAAAGCTTGTGCTGGGTCTGCTGCCCGTGATCTCGTTTTTTATCATTGTATATACGCTGCGGGTACTTGCATCGTTCGATGTCGTGAATGATTTCGTTTACATACTGTTTTACATTGCGCTGGGATACGCATGGGTTTTCCTTGGAATGCGGTGGGTCTTCCGCTTTTTCGATATCTCGTGGATCGACGATGTGCTGCTTCTGAACAACAAGGCGGCCCTGATCACTGTCGCCGGGGCATTCCTCGGACTGGTGACGATATATTCGGGAGCCAACATAGGAGACGGGCCCGGATGGTGGTGCGTCATATTCGCAGGCGGGCTGGGCCTGGTCTCGTGGTTCCTCCTTGGCAGGCTTGTCAATAAGTTCGCACAGGTTTTTGAGCGGATAACGGTGGACAGGGACATCTATTGCGGGATCCGCACCGGCGCTTATCTGCTGGCCGGCGGGATCATCCTGGCTCGTGCGTCCGCTGGCGACTGGACTTCATTTTCCAAAACGATAGTCGAGTTCATGGTCGG
>DAOSCC010000072.1:0-10403 GCA_035361135.1 Clostridiales bacterium
GCTTAAAACAGGGTTCTGTAAGATTTTGTAAGGCAATTAAACTTGCAATTTAAAGCTGCTGCCATGCAGGTCAAATTCAAAACCTGCTGTCAGTATCTGCATCCAGCAGCTTTTTATCCTCTTCGGACAGTACGAATTTTTCGAAGAGATCCGGTCTCTTGTCCCTTGTCCTTTTCAGCGACTGCAGCCTTCTCCATTTTTCGATATTAGCATGATGTCCTGACAGCAGAATGTCGGGAACCTTCATGCCCATGAACTCATATGGCCTGGTATACTGGGGATATTCCAGCAAGCCGTTCTTATGAGATTCGTCGGCATATGATTCTTCATTGGACAGTACTCCCGGGATCGCTCTGCTTACTGCATCGATCAGCACCATTGCAGGAAGTTCTCCCCCGGTAAGCACATAGTCGCCGATCGATATTTCTTCGTCGACCAGTTTTTCCAGCACCCTTTCATCCACACCCTCGTAATGGCCGCACAACAGTATTATGTGCTTGTGTGCCGCAAGCTGCTCCACGAGTTTCTGATCGAGCAGTTTGCCCTGGGGGCTCATGTATACGAAATGGGGCTTGTAGTCCAGGTCCCTTACTACTGCTTCGTATGCGTCATATATAGGCTGAGCCATCATTACGAGCCCGCTGCCGCCGCCATAAGGATAGTCGTCGGTTTTCTTGTGCTTGTCATTTGTATAATCCCGGATATTCCATGCTTTGACCGTTATAAGGCCTTTTTCCCGGGCACGACCTATTATACTGCTTCCCAGCACTACATCAAATATCTCCGGGAATATGGTCAGTACGTCAAACCTCATCATCCAACAATCCTTTCGGGATAACGACATCTATCCTTCTCAGGTCAGGCTGCACTTTCCTTACGACACTTTTCAGAGCAGGCAGGAGCACTTCCCTGCCCGTCTCGTCCCTGACCGCATACACATCATTGCTCCCGGTCTGCAGGACTTCGCGGACCTGCCCAAGATACGCGCCGTTCTCATCGTATACGCTGCAGCCTATTATATCACAGATGAAGTAGGTATCCTCCGGCAGTTTTACGGCATTTTCCCTGTCCACAAGAGCGAAGCATCCCTTCAGGGCCGCAGCGGTCTCAGGGTCATCGATGCCTGCCAGCTTGATTATGACCATCCCTTTGAAGTATTTCACGGACTGGATGTCATACCTGGTCATTGTTCCATCGCTTTCGACAAAGACCCGCTCCAGATCATCAAACCGGGATATATCGTCGGTAAGAGGCAACAGTTTAACTTCGCCCTTTACTCCGTGAGTGTTCACGATTTTGCCTACCTGCAGATAATCGTACATTTATGCCTCCGTTATAAAAAATGTATTCCGGAAGTACCATAAACAGATTTCCGGACCAGCCAGCGTGTTCCTTTAAATACATGGAGGACAGCAAATAAAAAGGTGTTGTGAAACACCTTTTTATTATACTATCTCCACCACAGCCTTTACATTTTCCTTGATGGCTGCGGCTTTTATAACTGTACGAATAGCCTTGGCTATCCGTCCCTGTTTTCCTATCACCTTGCCCATATCTTCCCTGGCGACACTGAGTTCGAGGATTACGGTACTGTCATTTTCTATTTCGTTGACACGTACCTCTTCGGGATGATCGACCAAAGACCTGGCGATAGTTTCGAGGAGTTCTTTCATTTCATTTCCCTCCTGCTTCTCAAATACCTCCCGCATTACAGCGTCCACATCCCGGAACAGTTACTGGATGACTCCTGCCTTCTTCAGCAGAGATCTCACCGTATCAGTGGGCTGTGCTCCATTCCTGATCCATTGTGCCGCTTTCTCAGTGTCGATGTTGACTGTGGAAGGCTCTGTCTGCGGATCGTATGTGCCTATTTCCTCGATGAACCTGCCGTCGCGCGGATACCTGGAATCAGCAACGACTATCCTGTAGTGCGGATTCTTCTTTGCACCGATCCTCTTCAACCTGATTTTTACTGCCATTTCTGTCACCTCCTCTCAAGTTGCGTGGATCATATCCAAACCCTGATAATATCTAAAAAGGCAACCTGAACCTGCCTAATCCTTTGCCGCCTTTTTTGCCGATATTGCTCACCATCTTCATCATTTTCTTCATCTCTTCGAACTGTTTGAGCAGGGCGTTCACTTCCTGGACCGATGTCCCGCTGCCGGCGGCTATCCTCTTTCTTCTGCTTCCGTTGATTATATCCGGATTTCTTCTTTCCTGCGGAGTCATTGACTTAATGATTGCTTCAGTACGCGCCAGCTTTTTTTCGTCAACTTCTATATTGCTGAGCGCCTTGTTGTTCATCCCCGGCAGCATGCCAAGCACCTGGTTTAGAGGACCCATTTTCTTTATTTGCTGCATCTGGTCGAGAAAATCGTCCAGTGTGAACTGCTGCGTCCGCAGTTTTTTTTCCATCTCGATGGCTTTCTTTTCATCGAATGCTTCCTGCGCCTTTTCGATCAGGCTCAGCACATCGCCCATCCCAAGTATCCTGGAAGCCATCCTGTCGGGATAAAACGGCTCTATATCGTTCAGTTTTTCACCTGTAGTGGCGAACTTGACGGGTTTCCCGGTGACCGCCTTAACTGAAAGCGCCGCTCCGCCCCTGGTATCGCCGTCAAGCTTTGTCAGCACGATACCGTCGATACCCAGCTTTTCGTTGAAGCTTTCGGCAACGTTAACAGCATCCTGCCCAGTCATCGAGTCGACCACCAGCAGTATTTCGTGGGGATGGACTGCGTTTTTGATATTTTCCAGTTCATCCATCAGTTCTTCGTCTATATGGAGTCGACCGGCGGTATCGATGATAACGAGATCATACATCCTGCTGACTGCATGCTCGACTGCCTTCTTTGCTATATGCACCGGATCTGTGCTGCCTTCGATGGCGAATACGGGCACTCCGAGCTGGCCTCCGACGACCTGCAGCTGCTTCACGGCCGCTGGCCGGTATACGTCGCATGCGACAAGCAAAGGGTTTTTGCCCTGCTTCCTCAGAAGGTTCGCAAGTTTGCCTGAAGTCGTGGTTTTACCGGAACCCTGGAGTCCGACCATCATATATATCGTGGGCGGTTTGCTTGCAAATGTGGGCTTTGAAGGCACTTTGCCAAGCAGGTCTATCAGTTCCTCGTGCACTATTTTTATGACCTGCTGCCCCGGTGTCAGGCTCTCCAGCACTTCCTGCCCGGCTGCGCGCTCTGAAACACTGTTGATGAAGTTTTTCACCACTTTATAGTTAACGTCGGCTTCGAGCAGAGCCAGTTTTATTTCCCGCATCATTTCCTTTACGTCTTTCTCGGTTACCCTGCCCTTGCCGCGGAACCTCCCAATGGTCTCCTGCAGTTTGGCGGACAAACCTTCGAATATTGCCATTCGTCAATCCTCCATCATACTTCTGATCAATAGCTTTGCTTTGGAAAGCTTTTCTTTGTCCCGGCTGTCCGTGACGGCTGTCTCAATGTCCTCCAGAAGTTTCAGTGCCTCGGACGCCTTTTCCTTCTGGGCGTTGAACCTTGCGACCAGTCCCATTTTCCTCTCCAGGTCAAATAGTGCGGCCTTGCCGCGCTTTATATTGTCATGCACTCCCTGTCTGCTTATGCCCAGCTCTTCTGCGATTTCAGCCAGCGAACAGTCGCTGTTGTAATGCAGATCAAGGATATCATATTGCCGCTTTGTCAGCATCTGACCGTAAAAGTCAAGCAAAAGGCTTACCTTGAATAACTCTTCCATAATCGTAAAAAAGGTGTAAAGTATTTTTACTTTACACCTAATTTTAAGCTTTGGCCTCTGTCATGTCAAGGGTAATTTTGATCACATGCGCAAAAAATCAAAATAAAGCTCTATAGTGCTTTCCTCCATAGCGTTATCCCGCTGTAACCCCTTTCATACCCGAGATCCAGCAAAGCGTCGTATATCGGAGAATCTTCGATCCTGAAGCATTCATTGCCCGACAGGTCCGACCAGTATTCCGTGAATATATTCTTTTTTCCGGTCCAGAGCATCCTGTTCCTGTAAGTTTCAACAAAGCAGGACGCCGCATCTTTAAGTACCCCTGTATCATCTGTCGCCTGCTGTATCGTGTGCCCGTATTCCCTGATATACAGCACTGGCTTTCCATTGCAGAAAACCACGGCATTGCTCTGCCTTGCCGCAACCCTGGATCCAACTGAGCCCGTGAGTATGTCCCTGTAAGGATTTGCAGGATCGCAGCTGCACAGGGCGACGTATTCCTGTGTGTCTGACGGAGTATCCATCATCCTTATGAGTTCTATATCCCTGTCCCTCATGAACTGGATCCCGGAAAGACCGGAAATGTAATATCCTCTCTTGATCCCGCTGGCAAGCTCGTTGTTTTTCAGCCACGTATAGGTTTCTGTCCAGTTGAAGCCGTATTTTTCCTTATTGACTATTTCTTTTGACACTATACCGTAACGATCAAGCAAAATATTAACATAGCCGGCTATGCTTCCGACGGCTTCATTATCGCCGTAACCGCTTGTCTTGGACCATCTTCCCATGCTTGGATATGTATTGTATTTTGTCCAGGGCGAATTTTTCTTCTCATTGTCTATATAATACCTGATTACTGAAAAAGAATCGTTTGTGATGATGCCGCACCATACAAGACGCTCCATTTTTGCAAGCAGATCCGAAGGCGGCAGTTTCAGCCTTTTTGACAGATCATTAAGGAAAACGGCGCCTTCTTTGTCAAGCACTTCGAGTATCCCTGCCTCGGTTTCGTCCATTGTAAAGTCATTCGGCTTTTCGTATGACCCCGGGTCATGAATCAGATCGTCCGGTTCCGCAAAACGATCCTGCCGCATATCTTCTTCGCCGGTCATGAAGAATGCCGTTTCTTTCGTGTTTTTGCTCAGCCTGCCTCTCCATCTCACCTGCCCTGTGGCGCACAGGTAGTCCAGCATCTTCGGGTTATATCCGTTTATCCTGGAAGGAAGTATGAAATCCTCCCACCATGAGGCCGGAAAGTACTGGCCATTGAGCGTCTTCAGGACCTCGGGAAGCTTTTCGTCCGGTGAAAGCACTCTGTCGGTTACAAGATGTTTGTTCAGCAGGTATGAACAATATATTTCAGGGGCTTTAGGCTTTATATCCTTTCTTGCAAACTTGATTGTCCTTTGCTTTATCCTCTCATAGACTTTTTTGTGGCAATATATGCACTCATCCGGATCATCCGATTCTTTTATTTTCAGTACTTCACCGCCTGAAACCAGGGCCTTTAGCGCATCGTCGGCCGTCTCGGCATCCATTCCGTACTTTTGGGTCAGGTCGCTTATCCTGAAAGGACCTGAAAACATAACATGACGTCTTATCAATCTTACAGCAGCATCTCTAACGCCTGGAGCAAGATCAAATACGTAGCTGCTGAGCAGGTTTACTGCTTTAACCTCCTTTTCCCCGCCCGGCTTGCCGACTTTAACCGTCTCGTTTTCCGGATCTCTGCCGGCCGCGATGAAATACAGGGGGAAATCCTCTGCTGCTACCCAGTATATACCGTTCCCCGGACCGATGTTTATACGTATGATCCTCCTCTGGCTTTCCAGTTGTTCGAGATATACATCCAGATCTTCAGCGGCAGAACCTTTGAAAGCGGTAACCGAATAGGGCTCTGCCCTGAGTTCTCCATAAGAGTAAAGGTAATACCAGAGATCATCTGCATTTTTGATCGTTCTGCCATACTTATATTTTTCCATTTCTTTTTCCACAGTCTTTATCGCTCTGGGGTCAAGCAGTTCGTATTCGGCATTCTGTCCCGCCGCAAGCTGTATGAAGTCCCGGTCGTTTACAAGGAGTTGGTTCCTGCGTTCCGCGACCGGCAATTCGTACGAATACTGATAGATCTGCCAGAAATTGAACAGAAGCTCGGATGTGAAAGGCGAAGGCTTTTCAGTATATACATCCGTCACCTTTATCATTCCGGCGCTTATTTTATCAACGAGATCATATAAACCCCTGATGTCAAAAATATCGTTCATGCACTCCCTGTATGTCTCGACAACGGCAGGATGGTCGGGTTCTCCGAGGATATGTTCCGCTGTTTCCGCACATCTCAGTCGCTGTATCCACAGCGGGGTCCTTTTCCCGTATGTTTTCATTTCAACAAGCAACGACCGGATAAGATTGTAACGAAGGTTTATGTTGAACATGTAATCTTTGGGCAGAAGTTCGAATATTTCATCTTCCATTGTGTTCTTATCCAGCAGCGAAAAAATATTCGACAGTTTGCCGGTATATCCGAATATATGAAAAAGTATCCCGTTATCGTTGTATATATACTCCATCCTGCAGTTCAGCAGCCTTGAAAGCTTTGAACTCAGAATAACGGCAAGAGGCGCGTGGATCCTGCTTCCAAAAGGAGTGTGTATGACAATGCGCCTGTCGCCGGTCTCGTCGCTGAAATGCTCGCATACTATCCTGTCGGCGCCAGGCAGGTGGCGCGTGGCTGCAAGCTGATCTTCTATATATGTTTTGAGGTTTTCGGCAGCGGTCCTGTCAAGGCCGCATTCTTCGGACATGAAGCTGAAAAATCCTTCCGTATCGTATTCCTTCTCGAGCCTTTGCAGGAATTGACCCAGCTTTTTGCCTGTCTCATAACTCCGCAGCGTTTTGTCTCCTATCCAGAAAGGTATTTTTGCCCCGGAGGCATTGGAATGGCTGACCAGCACCCTGTCCTTTTCGATCTTTTCTATCTTCCAGACGGAACTGCCAAGGAAAAACCTGTCGCCTATCCTGCTTTCAAATACGAACTCTTCCTGCAGTTCCCCTACCTTGGTACCGGTATCCATGAGATATACATTGTAGTTGCCTTTATCGGGGATCGTACCGCCATCCATCAGGCACATCCTTCTGCCGAGAGGCGTTCCCCTTACCATTCCCGAACCCCTGTCATACATGATCCTTGGCTTCACTGAACCCGGCGCATCTTCCGGCGACGGATCCGACAGCATGATGATGACATCTTCGAACTGCTTCCGCGGCAGATCCCTGTAAGGATATGCTTTTCGCATCATTTCATATATCCCGTCTTTGTCCTGCTCTCCTTCGCAGGCGATGGAGACTATCTGCTGTGCCAGTATATCAAGGCAGTTCTGAGGCACCCTGAAGTTTTCTATATCATATCGTTTCGCCTGGTATGAGATAAAAGCGGAATCCAACAGGTCGCCTCTCGTTTTGGGTATGATGACTCCCTTGCTGACTGCGCCGATCCTGTGTCCTGACCTTCCTATCCTCTGGAGTACCTGGGACGCCGTACCGGGCGAACTTACCTGTACTACAAGGTCGATACTGCCAATATCGATGCCAAGCTCCAATGAGGACGTGGCCACAAGGCACGGGATCTCGCCTTCCTTGAGCTGCCTTTCAAGTTCATGCCTGATTTCCCTTGATACGCTTCCATGATGGGTCCTGACGAAAGGTTCGCCTGCCAGGCTGTTCATGCCTGCTGCGACCATTTCGGCCACTCTCCTGTTGTTTACGAAGATCAAAGTCGATCTGTGCGCCCTTACCAGTGCCAAAAGCTCAGCATAAATGGAAGGCCATACCGTATTTTCGGGAAGCACCTTCAGATCCTTGACAGGCAGGCTCAATGAAAGCTCAAGAGGCCTTTTTCTTTCACAGTTAATAACAGTCACATTCCTGCCGCCTGACAGGAACCTGGCAGCTTCCTCCAGCGGATTGATGGTAGCAGTAAGGCCAATGCGTTTCAGCGGTTTTCCCGCGATCCTTTCCACCCTCTCGATGGACAGGGAAAGGTGGACTCCCCTCTTGGTCGGGCATATGGAATGGATCTCGTCCACAATGATATATTCCGTCGTACTGAACAGCTTCCTGTAGGAATCAGAGGTCAGCATGATGAAAAGCGATTCGGGCGTCGTGATAAGTATGTCCGGAGGATCCTTGAGCATCCTTGTCCTTTCCTTCTGAGGCGTATCTCCCGTTCTTACCGAGATTTTTATTTCCGGCATTTCCATGCCCTGTTCGGATGCTTTCTTCTTCAGCCCGGAAAGAGGAAGCTCAAGATTCCTGTATATATCGTTATTCAAAGCTTTCAAAGGTGAAATGTATATGATCCTGATGCCCCTGTTGCGCTCATCCTGTTTTTTCCCGGATGAAGTCTTTTCACTGATTATCCAGTCAAGGCATTTCAGAAAAGCAGCAAGGGTTTTGCCCGAACCGGTCGGAGAGCATATCAGCACATTCCTGCCGGACGCAATTTTAGGCCAGCCGCGCCTCTGTGGTTCGCTTGGCGCACCGATATTTTCAAGGAACCAGTCCCTGATCAGCGGACTGAAGCCTTGCATGCATTCATTTTCGGGTGTTTTCCTGCTGCTCATATCGACTCCCTGAGAATAAATAATTACATTCAGGCCATGTCATCGGCACAGCCGTGCGGATGTAACACAAATCTATTTACATTGCCATGTGAATGTCATGAAAACAGGGCTTCTACAAATTCCTTGGCATTGAAAGGCTGCAGGTCGTCCATCTGTTCGCCGACTCCGATCAGTTTGACAGGCAGCCCAAGCTCGGACCTTATGGCAATCACGATGCCGCCCTTCGCAGTACCGTCAAGCTTTGTCAGCACGATACCTGATATATCGGTGACTTCACTGAAGGTCCTCGCCTGTGAAACGGCGTTCTGTCCGGTAGTCGCGTCCAGGACAAGCAGGTTTTCCCGCCTTGCTCCCGGCATTTCCCTGTCGATTATCCTTGAAACCTTCCGCAGTTCTTCCATCAGGTTTTTCTTTGTGTGTAGGCGTCCTGCAGTATCACAGATCAGTACGTCAGCTTTTCTTGCTTTTGCCGCCTGTATTGCGTCGTAAACAACAGCCGCGGGATCAGATCCTTCCTGCTGCCTGATTATGTCGACCCCGACCCTGTCTGCCCATATTTCGAGCTGGTCTATCGCAGCTGCCCTGAATGTATCCGCGGCTGCAAGCATGACCTTTTTGCCCTGGTTTTTCAGGGCGTAGGCTATCTTGCCTATGGATGTCGTTTTCCCGACGCCGTTCACCCCGATCACCATAATAACCGCAGGAGACGGCTCTATATCAAGCTTTTGCGTTTCCTCGCCCAGTATCTCTACAAGGGTCTCCTTGATCAGTTCCTTTATTTTCAGCGGATCCGTGATCTTTCTTTCTTTTACCTTTTCCCTCGTATCATCCATTATCTTCATGGCTGTTTCGACACCGAGGTCGGCAGACACAAGCACTTCCTCCAGTTCTTCGAACAGCTCTTCATCCACTTTCCCGAAAGAAACAAGGACCTGGTCTATTTTCTCGGTAATGCCCTTTCTTGTTTTTGCAAGCCCTTCCTTCAGTTTGCTGAAGAATCCCATTCTATCCCACCTTTTCACCCATTTTCATTGAAACGACTTTTGATACGCCGTGTTCTTCCATCGTTACTCCGTAAAGCTCGTCGGAGCCTTCCATTGTTCCTTTCCTGTGCGTGACCACTATGAACTGCGTGTTGCAGGAGTAGTTCTTCAGGTATTCGACGAAACGGTATACATTAGCCTCGTCAAGGGCCGCCTCTATTTCGTCGAGAACGCAGAACGGCGTTGGTTTGAGCCTCAATATGGCAAACAGGAGCGCAATGGCGGTAAACGCGCGTTCCCCTCCGGACAGCAGCATCATGTTCTGCAGCTTCTTGCCTGGCGGCTGCGCTTCTATCTCGATACCGCTTTCCAGCACGTTCTCCCTGTCAACCAGCGTCAGGCCGGCCCTTCCGCCGTTGAAAAGCTCCCTGAAAACATCGTTGAAGTTCTTGTTTATCAGTTCGAACTGTTCCAAAAACTGCTTTTTCATTATCGAAGTCATTTCGGATATGACGCGCAGCAATTTCTCCCGCGCCTGTTCCATGTCGTTCCTCTGGCTGTTCATGAACTCGTAGCGTTCTTTTGTCTTTATATATTCGTCGATCGAACCTACGTTTATCGGCCCAAGATCTTTTATCATGTTCCTGAGTTCGCTGATCCTTTTTTGCGCGGCCGAATGGCTGCCGATATCTTTTTTCAGTTCAAGGGCCGTCGAGTATGTCAGTTCGTATTCGTTCCATATCTTGTCCTGCATCGCTTCCATTTCTGCCTCAAGCCTGGTCTTTTTGACTTCTGTCCGCGAGTATTCCTCCTTCAGCAGAAGCATATTTTTGTTTATATCATTTATTTTGTTCACTATATCGTAAATATCTTCCTCAAGTATCTTTCTTTCCTCCGTCAGCCTGTCGATCTCGAATGTCTTGCCCGATTTTTCCTCGAGGTGTTTCTTTATCCTAGCATTCAGACCCTCTATCTGCTCTTCGAGCTTTTTGATCTCGTTCCTGAACCTGTCCTGTTCGCTTTCTTTTTTGCCGATGCTTCTTTCCATGTTCTCCTTCTCGGTACG
>DAOSCC010000073.1:0-10384 GCA_035361135.1 Clostridiales bacterium
CAGTTCTGCCGCCGCGAGCGAGAAAAAAATCCACTTCAGTATCCTCGCGCATTCTGATGCCGTCAAAGCATCACTGCGGTCTGACAGGCGGTCTATCATCCTCGATATTTCTTCACCGCTAATCCCTGACTTCAGCTCAGCTCCGCAGTTGATACATTTTTTAGCATTAATGCTGTTTTTGAAACCGCAGGAATCACACAGCAAAGTTCTCACCTCTCTGAAATCGATGCGCCGTGCAATACTGACACGATAGACTCTAATACTTCTCCAAATTCTTTGTTGGTCCGGGCCCAATGATCCAGGTATCTCTCCTTATAGAAGTTTTTTGCGGTTTGCACGGCCTCCGGACAATACTGGCTGAAAACATCCACTACTTTATTAGTTTCGCCATTCCATGCCCTGAGTTCAAAATATGCCTGCAACACGATCTGCACACCCTGCAGATTGCCAGGTCCGAACTCGATCTGCATATTTTTTGATTTTATATACGGATCTGTTTCGGCAAGGTAGACTGCCCCGCAATAACCATCTTTTGCAGCAACTCTTACTTTGCGGATATTGCTCATGACGATGGTTCCGAAACACATGGGACAGGGTTCCATGCATGTATACAGCGTGTACTGTCCCAAATTCGGATACTTTGACGTATCAAGTTTCTGCAGGCATTCAGTTTCTGCATGGGCAATCCTGGGATTCAGGGATCCGGGCTCATACAGGCGGTTTCTCCCAACAGATATCACATTACCGTTTTCATCAGCAAGAGCGGCGCCAATCGGGATGGACCCGTTCCTGAATGATTCCCATCCCTGTGAAAACGCGGCTTTCCAGGGCAACTCAAGCTTTTCCCACATGGATCCTCACCCTCACTTTCAGTCTTGTTTCCTATCGTAATCTGATTTCAGGACCGAGTACATCTCAAGATCCACGATCCCTTTTCCGGTCCAGGACGCTGAATCGGTACAAATCGTTGAATCCCATAATTCCTCCAAAGTATACAAATCATACTTATCAAGCCGCATATTATTTACATCCAGGCACCTGCACGGCAGTGTATTGCCACCTTTGCTTAAGTTCATCCTGTCATTTGTACGGCAAAGAGTCTTTCCTCAGCTCAAGCGCAGTATTTGCAATATTTATAATAAATTCATGCTTGCCGTCTACATATGAATCTATGTCATGCCTGTATTTCTCAGCAAGCGACCGTTTCAGTGCGGCGTATTCATCCCTGGCTTCCTTGTGCTCCCGCAGGTAATCCCGGAATAAAATCTGGGCAAGCAGCACCATGCTGTCTTTGGGACATACATACATGTTGTAAGCCATAAACCCTTCCCGCGGACCGCCTTTGAACCGCTCGCGTGTAGGGACGTCCCCGTCGCCGTCATGCTCGTATCCCAGTTTTTTTAGCTGTTCGGCGATCCGGGGAAAATCGTCATATGATTCTATAACGATATCGAAATCAATGATCGGCTTTGCCGCAAGACCGGGAACACTTGTGCTTCCAATATGTACAATGTCGATCGCAATATCTTTGATATGCGGCCATAAGAAATCGCGAATCTTTGCAAACTCGTTCGGCCATTCGGGGTTGTAGGGTTCTATGACAATAGTTCTCATTTTATATCCCTCCGTTCAGATCAGCGTAAACTACCCGCCTGTCAAGGTCCAGGCCTTCGGTCCAGGCAATTTCAACGACGATATACTTCGATCCGTCCAGGGAAACATAAAAGCTCTCATAACCTTTATCGGCCAAACTTTTATCCAACTGTTCCCTGATTTCTTCAAACTGAGAAGCCGTGAAATTTTCGTCATCCGTACTTTTAACTGCATAAACTGCCCGTACCCCGCCATTTTTAGCCAGCGCACGGGCAAATGCCCTATAATCCCTGTCACCTGCCGCATAATAGCTTAATAGGGCAACACAGAACAATACCAAAAGGGGTAATACGGCAGCAATACTTTTTCTCACGGTCTTCACCACGAATTGCATACTGCAGAAGCCATTTTTGTTCTCACGGGACTTCCCTGCGGTTCCCATGTTTATCATACCTCCTCCTCAATGCTATCTCTGTCGGTATGGTTGCTGCCGCCATCGGGACACACTGGATCACACAGATGACCGCGCCTGCTGTGCCAATCGTCCTTTCATCCTGCCCCAGCATCATCAGCACAGCCGGAACAGTCAGCAATAATATGATCCATCCTGAAACAAACCATATCTTTCCTGCATATCGGTGAGCAAAATCCCAGGTGTCCTTGTTTTTCACGGACATCCTGGTCCTGTATCCGTACCATGGGTTTATTTTTTCAGGAGGTTTCCTCATAAAACTTCTGCCAAAACCGATCATCAGCACCGGGATCAGCATATCCATTAACGTCATAAAAAGCCAGAATCCCATTAGATTGCCCTCCAGATTCAGATTTTAACTTACGGCAGTCATATTTATATGAAATATGCCACGAAAAAGAACCTCGGGAATCTGAATATGATCTCCCCGTTTTTCTGTACAGGGTAACTTTTTCTTAAACGCTCCATAATATCGTTTTCAAAATCCGCCTGCATCTCATCATCCAGTACATTAAGGTAAGGCCTCAGTCCTGTGCCGCGATACCATTCCAGGATGTCGTTGTAACTTTTCATTACAGGATAGTATACGGTTTCCCAAATGGTAAAGTTATCTGTGAGTTCAGACAATATATCAAAATATTCACCAGGAGTAAGTGTATAATAAATCCGGGTTTCAGGGAAAAACCTTTTCCACTTGTCAGAAAAGATTCATCGATCTCTGCCGTATCCAGAAACTCTTTTTCGATTTTGCTCAAATCGCCTTTAAATCCCAGTTTCCTTAAAAAGTCCAGCGAAGACATTTCACCCAGATCAGCCTTGTCCCAATACTTGTATATTTCTTCACAGCTCAAGTCCGGAAAAGCGCGGTTTACAAAGGGCATAAAACCGCATTCCGGGTCTTTCATGATCACCCCGTACATATCAAGGATCAATGCTCGCATAAAATCCTCCTGTAAAAAAACAGTATTTACAAATCAGATAGATATTTATCATTTGCGGAAAACAGCATTATCCTGCCAGTACCTTTATCAACAATCCGGCTGATGTCTAATATCCGCGCTCTATTGCCAGAAGTTCCTCCCTGCCGATATATCCGGTACCCGAAAAATCAAGCCGGACAATATACGGCATCCAGAACCATATCCTCTTGAAACTGTCACAGTTGAAGGCCGGATCGTAGTAATTCATTATGGTACTCAAAGCCGTACCGTGCGTCCCTATAACGATGTTCTCATCCTTATGTGCGGCTAATATCTCATTCAAAGCCTCGATATTCCGCTTCTGGACGCTGGCAAGGCATTCACCGTCCGGCTCGCAAAAGTTAAAATCATTCCAGCGTTTATGCAATAAATCCATGAAATCTACGTTCCCGATCTCGCCGGGCTGCCGTTCCCTGAACCTTTCATCCAAATAAATCTCTTTGTTAAGGATACCGGCGCATTCAGATATGGTATCCATAGCTCTTTTATATGGACTTGAATAAAAGCAATCTATATGCATTTTGGCAAGAAGCTCCGTAACCCTTTTCCGGTCGGCCAATCCAGTCTCAGTTAACGGCCTTGTCCTGTCATCCTTCCAGGACTCATCAGGCTGTGCATGTCGAACGAAAAATATATGTGTCATATCCTGACCTCCGTAGCTTCGATTTCAGAATCAATTTCACAAACCAGCGGCATATCTGCATTGTTTTCCAATACTATACATTAAAAAACGCAAAAATTCCAATAGAATAATTCACGCCGATCAACACAGTTTATGAATCAGGACCAGTCGTTCATACAGAAGAGTTCGGGTTCCCGCTCATGTCTTCAGTATCTTATCATCAGTCAATCCATGTCAAACTCATGCACTGAGCAATGAGGTATTCCTACGGCCCCGGTCAGACAATGGATAACCATGCCGTGAGTAACCACTATGACCTTCTTATATGTGGTATATCGGGCTAATACATTCAACGCCCTGGTTTTTACATCGGTACGCAATTCCCATCTGAAACTGCCGTTTTCAGGCAACAATCCGTTATTTTTCTGCTCCTCGGAAGCTATTCGCTTTAAGTCCTCATGGCTTTTTACCTGATAGGACAAATCCAGTTCGTGCTCCCGCAAATCAATTTCAACCCTGATATCTATACCAAGATTTTTTGAAAGAATTGCCGCAGTTTGCAGCGCTCTCGTATAAGGCGAAGTGATGATCAGATCGCACCCTGCAAGCCTTTTATCCTTACTGCATTCAACAGCCTGCCTGATACCATCTTCAGTCAACGGAGCCAATTCAAGCCCATGACCGATGAAATTCCTTTCTTCCACGGGTTTGTATGTGAACTCGCCATGCCTTACCAGGTAAAAACGTGCCATACGACCACCACTTTTCGGACGGAGAACTGCCTTACAAATATTCTAATCCATTCCTTCGACAGATTCAATCAGTTTCGCCGGGTCGACTACCCGCCCTGCTGCATCGCCGCTGCCGTCGTCACCGCACAGGGCGGAACTCGTCTCAAACGCTTTTTCCCATAATTCTTCCGGTGTGATATCAGGTTTGACCTGGCACGCCAGTGCATACAACCCTGCACATATGGCACTGCCCAGCCGGTTATTCCCCGTTTATGCAGTTCTCTCATGCCCAAACCGGGATTTTCCCCCAGTTCCATGATCATTTGCGGGTCAAAGCCATCGGGAAGCATGTCGGGCCATTTGGTTTTGCCGGAGGTGAACAAAATGTAAAAAGGAGGGTGTACAAAAATCGAATTGTTGTGTGTAAATTACAGTAAAACTCTTGTTGGTTCTAGTGTGCTATTTTACATAATATATGATATCTCATCATTATGTAATCCGCTTATTGAAATAATTTAATAAATTATATTGCAACAATTCGATTTTTGTACACCCTGCTCATTATTTCCTATAGAAATAAATGTCTGTAACGAAAGCCGACAACTATTTAGCAGAATACGATACTTTATGCACAGAAGCCAGCACTTGAACACATAGAAGCAAGTACCTTCCTGCGCAGACAACAGTTTACTTTGCACGCGCCTGGCGCTCTGCGTCGAGCATATGCATGGTACCTTGCACAGCAGATATCCGGCGTCTTTATGCGCCCAGATGTTCTATCAGTATCTTGACGCCCATGGCGATCAATATTATACCGCCTGCTGTTTCAGCCCGGGATTTGAATTTTGCGCCAAAAATGCTGCCCACTTTTACACCGATGGCCGACAGTATGAACGTAGTCACCCCTATGATCGAAATAGCGCGGATGATCTCGACCTTCAGAAAAGCGAAAGATACGCCCACGGCCAATGCATCGATACTGGTGGCCACTGAAAACATGAGCATATTTTTGAGATCGTATGAATTGCCGGTGTTTGATCCGTGTGGATTGTCACAACTGTCGTGCCTTGATTCCCGGATCATGTTGAGCCCGATCAAAGAGAGCAGTGCAAATACGATCCAATGGTCCACTGCCGTAATATAATCGCTGAACTGTGCACCGAGCAGATAACCGACAAGTGGCATAAATGCCTGGAATCCCCCGAAAAACAAACCAGTCACAGCCGCGTGCCTGAATTTGAGTTCCATCGTCGCCAGGCCTTTGCATACCGCTACAGCAAAAGCGTCCATCGAAAGTCCGACAGCCACTAAAAACAACTCAATCATGCCCATCAGTATATGCCTGCCTCTCAGTCAGCGAAGATAATAACCGAACCATAATAGCATATATCTCAAAACCCCTTATTATTCTAAAATATCGCATCAAATTAAAAGTAATTGCAGGCATAGCCTGCAATTACCCGGCCGCGGCAGCCCCTGCCGGGACTGCCGTCCTGGACCTGATGGAGTATATGGCGGAAACTGCTGATGAGATCACACAGTTCCCTGCCCCATGTTACCGTATAGTGCCGTTTATCCTCTCGACCAGATCATTGAACTCGTCCATGAAATTGGCAGCCATCCCGTTAGCATTACCGGCTGTGCCAAGCCTGCCCATACGAGTCAGTATGTCTTGCGAATCGGTCACCATGACGTTCCTTATAGAACTGTCGATCTGCTTGACCCTTCTTTCGATACTGGACCTCAGCCTTGACATATTGGCGGTATTGCCTGTTGCGTTCCTCAGGCCGACAAGCGCAGTATCCCCGTTAACGAGAACCACACAGTCGCCTATGCCATTCCTGTTCTCCAACTGCCTTTCTATCATAGATGCTCTTCTGCTGTCATTCCCGCCGGTTGTGTTGGCAGTGCCGTTGCCGGTCATGTTGTTGAGTCCCGTGTTATTCCCGGTCGTGTTATTAAGGCCTGTGTTGTTTCCTGTCGTATTGTTGGCTGTTCCGTTCCTCATTGTGTCCAGGCGGTAACTCGTCATGTTTCTGCCATAGGTGCCGTTTTGCGTCGTATAGTTTCCTTCCGTCCCTACCAGGTTGTTCCCATAACCTCCATTATTCATGTTGTTACCGTATCTCTGGTACTGTCCGTTCAGGTCGCCGGTCGTACCGTTGAGATCCCGCGCCTGCTCGTTACCCGTCTGGGCGCAGCCCGCCAGCGCAGCACCGGTAAGGCATAAACACAAAACAGTACATAAAGCTGTTTTAAATGATGATTTCATTTCAACACCTCCCGTACTATTCTGTGTACATAATTCATTTTTATTTGAGTTAAAAATTAATAAAGTTGCATAATCCTCCACGAGCAGGAATATATAATATTTACATAAAAATGATTTTATGTTGCTGTAAATATGTCAGAAAAGTAATAAGAATACAGAAAAACATAAAAGACGGTATAAAAGCAGCATATGATACAAGACATCCGCAGTTATCCGAAAACAACGATCGCAGCGGCTCATATGGAAAGCCGTCCTTTGTGAAAAAAATGTTATATATGGAAAGAGTCTCTGTATAGAGCTCTTCCTTAGTATATAGAGCTATTCCTTATGGAAATCCGGAACGTAATGATGATCCACTGTTATAACTGCGCGGTAATTATCGTCTATCTCCCTTATTTTTCCCGAAATGATCCCCACAAGTTCATCGTCGCTGTATTTAAAACCGTACGGGACCACTACGTCAAATATCAGTTTTGAATGGGTGATGCCGAAAAATACGCGGAAATCGTGTATGCTGATCTCGGGTGATATGTCCCTTACCAGCGAATCTACAGCCGACTTCAGGTTATTGATCTTCTCGTTGTCGGTTATGACCGGATCAAGGTGTATGACCAGATGTATGCCCAGGTCTTTCAGGAAGTCCCGTTCTATATTGTCTATGATGTCATGTCCGACCATTATGTCCCGGTCGGCGGACACTTCGCAATGCACAGATGCGAAATATTTACCGACACCGTAGTTATGTACCGTCAGGTCGTGCAGCCCGACGATCCCGTCGTAGCTCATGATCTTTCTGTAAATACGGTCCACCATTTCTTTGGAAGGCGCCATGCCAAGCAGCGGACTTACCGTATCTTTTATGAGCCTTATGCCGGATACGGTTATGAAAACAGCAACTGCTGCGCCCATCCAGCCGTCAGTATTAAAGCCGGTGAATCCGGAAACCTGCAAAGCGGCGAGGACAGCTGAGGTCGCAAGGATATCGTTCCTGCTGTCCACCATTGCGGCGCTAATGGCGTCTGAGTTTATAGCCCTGCCAAGTTTCCTGTAAAAAAGGCAGAGCCACAGTTTAAGCAGTATCGAGAAAGCGAGGATAAGGACGATAAGCCATGAAAATACCATCTCCTGGGGTTCTATTATCTTCCTGACCGAGTTCAGGAACAGTTCCAGTCCCAGGAACATAATCGTTATCGATACGATAAGCCCCGAAACATACTCCATCCTCGCATGCCCGTATGGATGCCCGGCATCCGCAGGCTTTCCCGATATCTTGAAGCTGATAAGCGTCACGATGGCAGATCCCGAATCAGACAGGTTGTTGACCGCATCTGCGATAATGGATATGCTGCCCGCCAGGACGCCTGCCGTTATTTTTACTGCGCACAGCAACAGGTTGGTCACGATACCGGTTATGCCTGACAGCTTTCCATACGCTTCACGCACACTTGGATCGGATGTGTCTTTGTAGTCTTTCACAAATAACTTAAGCAACAATTGTGTCATTTCCTGTTTCCCTCGATTCCTGCATTTTCCGCCGGCTTTAGCGAAACAGCCAGCTTTACCAGTTCCACAACAGGTATGATCAGAAGCGCCAGCCCGGCGCCGATGGCGAGATCGGCTGCGTTGAGCGCGGTCAGATGGAATACCGTGTTGACTCCTGGTAT
Organism: Clostridiales bacterium; assembly: GCA_035361135.1. Taxonomy (GTDB): domain Bacteria; phylum Bacillota; class Clostridia; order Acetivibrionales; family DTU013; genus DTU013. The sequence continues at coordinate 8,335 of DAOSCC010000073.1, forward strand.
ATATATCACTGACAGCGTCAAAAGCAGCGACAGGACCATTGCGCCTGAAAGATACCTGTTGTGCGTTTTGAGGCTGAATATGGACTTGACCCTCGACCGCATGTTTATAGAATGGAAGACTTCGCAAAGCGAAATGGTCAGGAACGCCATAGTCATTCCGATATCATGGGACTGCCGGTTCCCTATGCTGTAAGAGACCAGCGTCAGTATTGCAACGATGATCCCCTGGCAGATCACTCCCGCAGCCATCCCGCCTGCGAAAATGTTTTCGCCGGCCTTTCGCGGCGGCTTTTTCATAACGTCCGGCTCAGCTTCCTCCATACCAAGGGATATAGCCGGGAACGTGTCCGTCACGAGATTTATCCACAATATATGGATCGGGTCAAAAAGCCTGAAATTCAGCAAAGTCGCTGCAAACAGCGCCAGGACTTCGCTCAGGTTGGCAGAAAGCAGGAACTGTATCGCCTTCCTGATGTTGTCATAGATCCGGCGGCCTTCCTCCACCGCATTTACGATAGTCGCAAAGTTGTCATCGGCAAGCACCATGTCGGAAACGTTCTTTGACACATCTGTCCCCGTTATGCCCATACCCACGCCAATATCTGCAGTTTTGAGAGCCGGCGCGTCATTGACGCCGTCGCCCGTCATTGCCGTGACCATGCCGTTATTCTTCCATGCTTCCACTATACGCACCTTGTGCTCGGGCTGTACGCGCGCATAAACGCTATATTTCCCGACGTCCCTGGTAAACTCTTCATCCGGTATCATGTCGAGTACGGAACCTGTGACCGCCTGGCCTTCGTCAGCAATGATGCCCAGTTCTTTCGCTATCGCAACAGCCGTATCCCGGTGGTCTCCGGTGATCATGACCGGCTTGATCCCGGCAGCGCGGCATTTGTCAATGGCATCCTTCACTTCGGGGCGCACCGGATCGATCATGCCTGCAAGGCCTATGAATACCAGGTCTTGTTCCAGAGTCTCAGGCGAAACAGTTTCGGGAAGGGAATCCATCTCCTTCATTGCAGAGCCGAGCACACGGAGAGCCTTTCCGGCCATCTTCCTGTTTTCTGCAAGTATCATCTCGCGCAGTTCGTCGGTCAGAAGTACCGCTTCACCCTCCAAAATCATACGGCTGCATTTTTTGAGCAGTTCATCAGGCGCGCCCTTGGTATACTGGACATATCTGCCTGACGGATCCCTGTGTACCGTGGACATCATCTTCCGCATGGAATCGAAAGGAGCTTCGGCGACCCTCGGCATTCTGCTTTCAAGCTCCGACTTGTCATAGCCCGCCTTATACGCAAATCTCACCAGGGCGCTTTCGGTGGGCTCTCCTGTCACATCGCTCTTATCCCCGGAAAGCTCGGCATCGTTGCACAGTACCATGGATATTGCGAGTTTTTCCTTATCCCCGAATGTATCTGTCACAGTCATCTTATTCTGTGTCAATGTTCCTGTCTTGTCCGAGCATATCACCTGTGTACAGCCAAGTGTTTCAACTGCGGTCAGCCTTCGGATTATAGCGTTGCGCTTCGACATTTTGGTGACACCGACGGACAGTACTACAGTAACCACCGCGACAAGGCCTTCAGGTATCGCGGCTACTGCCAGGCTGATCGCAAGGAGGAACATATCAAGTACCTGCGTGCCTGAAAAACCTCCGTTTTCCAATACGCTGAGCACGAATATAAAAACGCTGATCCCGAGCACACAGTAGGTAAGCACACGGCTGAGTCCGGCCAGCGTCATCTGCAGCGGAGTCTTTTCATCCACGGTCCTGGTGATGATATCGGCTATCTTGCCCATCTCGGTCGACATGCCGGTGGCAACGACAACACCTTCGCCGCGGCCGTAGACCACAGTTGTCCCCATATAAGCCATGTTGCGCCTGTCGCCAAGCGGCACATTACCGGTTTCCGACGACATTGCCGCCGTGTCTTTCTCCACCGGTACCGATTCGCCTGTGAGCGAAGCTTCCTCGATTTTCAGGCTGTACGCTTCTATCAGCCTCATATCTGCCGGAACCGCATCTCCGGCTTCCAGCAGGACT
>DAOSCC010000074.1:0-10188 GCA_035361135.1 Clostridiales bacterium
AACACGTCCTGGAGCAACAAGAAACTGAATAAGACCAACAGCACCACCGAGATCAATGTGGATGCGGATCTGCCGTTCCTCGGTATTAACGGCCTTTCCGCCGCAATGAGCATAGCCGGCGAAGATGTCTTCGGCATAGACGACTTCTCTCTGCCGGATTTCGACAGTGCGGCGGTCATGGACCTGTACGCCGCTTCGGATGAAGATATGGATAAGCTTGAGATGGAGATAATGGCGTCCTTCGGGACATTCTATCTCAACAACAAGTATATTTTCGACGCGCTGCTGGGATGGTGAGGCGCAGCATGACTTCGTTTTTCGCGCTCCTCAAAAATGACATAAGGCTCTTCCTCAGGGACTGGAAGGCATGCGTCCTTCTGCTCATAGCCCCTTTGTTTTTCATATCGTTCTTCACATATGCGCTGTCGCCGTACCTGGAAGAGAGCAGCTTCATAGAGCCGTTCCCCATTGCCGTGGTGGACAAGGAGGATACGACTCAGACGAGGATGCTTATAAACCAGGTCGAGGAGATCGGCATATTCAGTGAAGTCATAAGGATGGACGAAGAAGAAGCGCTGCGCAGCCTGGCCGACAAAGAGGTCGGGGGCGTCATCATCATACCGGAGGATTTCACCAACAGCGTTTCCATGGGCGAGAACAAGCCCGTCACCGTTGTCGGGAACGGGGCGATGCCTCTCCAGGCGTATGTCGTGAAAAACATCGTTCAAAGCGCCTCCAATCTTGTGACGGCGGCCCAGGGCGCGATAAATACCATCTGGCATTATGATACGGAAGCCGGCCTTTCCGACAGCGAGCGGGACGAAAGGTTCAATGAGGCCGTTATGGATTACATGCTTGCGGCTCTTGCAAGGACATCCATATTTGTTTCCGAGGATGCGGTCAGCGAGTACAGCGTAACGCCGGCGGAGTACTTTACTGCCGCCCTTATAATAGTGTTCATGATGTTTGCAGGCATGCCCGGAATGAAAATGCTCGTAACGGAGAGAACCAGCGGGATCACCTCGCGAATTTCGGCAGCGCCGGTGCGGGTGTGGAAGGTGGTCCTGTCAAAGCTGCTGGTTTCCGTCATGCTTCTTGTGATCCAGTTCGGCATCATAATATTCATGACGTCGAAAATTTTCAACAACTACTGGGGAGCGCCGGTAAAGGACGTTCTGATACTTTTCGGAGGGATCATCCTGGCAGTCAGCGCATGGTCAGTGTTTACGGCGTCTGTTTCGCCGACGCCGGCTTCGGCCGACATTATCGGGAATCTTGGCATACTGCTGATGGCTGTGCTGGGCGGCAGTATATATCCGCTCACATCGATGCCTGAGGGCATCCGCAGGATCAGCGTACTTACGATAAACAGGTGGGCAATGGACGGGTTCATGGTCCTGTTCTCGGGCAGCAGCGTTACCGATACCTCCACGCATGCCCTGGCGCTTTCCGCGGCGGCCCTGGCCCTGTTTGCCGCATCTGCCCTCATAATGCGGTTTGCCGGAAGGAGGGGAGCAAAATAAGACTTTTGTCAGTCACATTCTATAAACTGAAAATGATGCTGGCAGACAAGCTTTTCTTCGCGGCGATGATAATCATCCCGATGCTGATAACCGTTGCGGCAGGATATGCGCTCAGGTATGAGAAACTGAACACCATACCGGTCGCCATCGTGGATGAGGATATGAGCAGCAGTTCGCAGCTGCTGACAGACAGGCTGAAAGGGAAGGAAGGCATCACCCTTCACATCACCGGCAGGGAAGAAGCGGAGAGGATGCTGGAAAACAGCGAGGTGGAACAGGTATATATTATAAAGCCCGGGTTCGGGAAAGCTATAGAGCGCGGGGAAAGCGACGGGCTGATAGAAGTGTACAGTGCGCCGTCGTCATATTCGGCCGATTTCACCAGGGAGGTCGTGGCAGGCGAGGCGTTCAGGCTGATAATGAACAACGCGGCTGCCAACGAGGTGACAGGAAAGTACGACGAACTGGGGATCGATATGGGGAGCGGCTTCAGGGATGAGGTAATTGCATACGCCGATTCCTTCTGGGAGCCGGAACCCCTGCTGACCGTAGATTACAGGGAACTCAAGGGGTCCGGCGCCGAACCCGTGGACAGGGTATCGATGCCTGCTGCGACTGCATCATCTGCAGGGCTGATCACGGCATTCATAATGTTTTTCATGTTGTTTGGAAGCGGCTGGCTTGTGGAAGAGAGGACCAACGGGACGATAAAAAGACTGGGCGCCGGGCACGGAGCAGTGGCTGTATCATTCGCAGGCAGCATCCTTGCGCTGTTTGCAGCGGGTATCCTGCAGATAGTGATGTTTGGCGCCATCCTGAAACTGTTTTTCGGCATAGTGCTGTTCAACGGCGTTCTTTCCTACATAACGCTGCTGTCATACCTCCTTGCCGTTGTCGCGATCAGCATGTTCCTTTCATCTGTACTGAAAACACAAGCGCAGCTCCAGGCAGGCGCGCCTGTTATTGCATTGCTTGCGGGGTTCATGGGAGGGTGCTTCTGGAATTTTGTCGAGATGCCGGAAAGGATAAGGTTTTTATCGCTGCTGACGCCGCAGGGATGGGCTCTGAACGCCCTGAACGGACTGCTGCTGGACGCTTCCGATACTTCCGCGATGCTGCTGCCGGTGTCGGTTCTTCTGGGCGTGTCATTGATTTTGTTGCCTGCCAGTTATATTATTATTAAAATACAGTTAAACAGAGGTTAGCAGGAACGGGACGCCTAAGCAAAGACAAGCCGGGACGGGCCGGTGCCGGGACGGCGGGGCAGGACGGGCGGATAAGGGCGGAAGCGGACAGGTACTTTTGAGTACAAGTAATAAAGGTGGCCGCAGCGAGGCCACCAAATGGATGACCCGGACCTGCAGCAGTCGGACTGGAACTAAAATTACCAAATTGGTGTCATTATATATACAGTAATGCGAAGGAGAAATTATGGACAATCTGAAGAACAAATTGCTTGACATATTGCTGTTTCCGGCCAGGCTCTATGAGAAGCTCAGCGACAGGAAGGCAACGCTGGCAGCGGGAATCGTGCTCGTAGGAGTGATCGATCTTTTTCTGCCTGATGTGATGTATATCATAAAGAAACTTTTTTTCGGAAAAACGTTATTCGACATAATATATAATGCCGGCATGGCTGTCCTGGTACTGCTGCTCCTGGGCTTTATCGACGTTATCTGTATGAGCGTCCCGCTTTTCGATATCTCTGTATATCTCAAGAGGAAAGAAGCCCAGTTCATTATGAATACAGGCATCGGAGCCAAAGAGCAGCAGCCTGCGCTGGATCCTTCCGCTATAAAGGTGATGAAGGCATACATAATGTCGCATTTTATAATGGTCCCGGTGTCGATAATTTTTAACTACGTGCTTTCCCTGGATGTTTTCGGAGAGAATCCTGCGTTTTTGCAGACCCTGGCAGGCATATTGTTCATTGTCATAATGATATGGTCTGCGGCTATAATGACAAGAGGGATCAACTCGTTATTCCGGTTCAGCATCCTGTTCCGGAGACTGGTCTTCATGATAGTATTTGCATGGAACTCCCTTTTCGGTATGGTTTTCGACATCATGATCGTCGACTGGCTCATGCGGTTGTTCAGGTGACGGACAGAACTTCAAATGATGACAAACAGTGGTTTTGTTGCGGCAGGGCTATTGGCGTCTGCTGGATGGATCCTTATAAAATCATTAGGCTGCGGATGGTGATTTATATGGGTAAATTTTTGCGCCCAAAACAGGTTATTACAGCGACGGTCATTAAACGATCAGCTTTATTATTGGCGATATTGCCGGTCCTGTGCCTGCTTCCGTCATGTATGCCGTCAGATAGGGCAGACATCGGGATAAATATCGAACATGAAGATATTATTGATTGGCCTCGGCCCGGCGATGGTGAGGAGATTTCCGCCGGCCAGGATGATCAGCAGGAAGCGGGGCAGGATACCGGCATGCCGGGGACTGCCGGCGATCCGGAGAATACTGCGGGCAAGGGAGAATTACAGGAAGCGGAACAAGGCGCCGCTGCACCGGAGATCGGTGATAATGCGGGAAATCTTTCCGGTCAGGCAGGATCTCAGGATGCGGAGCAGGATACTGTTGTACCGGAAACCAGCGATAATGCGGGAAATACTGGCAATCAGCAGGAGCCCCAGAGAACTGGAAAAGAAGGAAATATTCCGGAGACTGCCGATGACGGGCAAACTCCTGCGGAACCGGAGGATCCGAACGAAACGGACCAGGTATCAGATGACCTGAACGCTGTGGACAGGATCCGAAATGCGCTGAAGGACATTGACTCCCCTGCCGTGACCGATGAGCTTGTCAGGCTGTTTTTCGATTATCAGGGTGAAAGCCACAGATATAAAGGGCCCAAACACCGGTACGAGCTGCGCCTGCTGCCGGAATTCGGACCGGGGAAAACTCTCGACTGGGACGGGCTTACCGTATTCATATTTTTCATGTCAAACCATTTGGAGCATGATCAGGATGAAGAGGGATCTGTTTTTTTCAGCAGGGAATTGTTTGACGAAACAGCCCGCCGGCTGCTTCCCGGGTTGAAGTATAAACATCGGAGGAGCGCCTATTTTTATTATGAGAACGGGGTATATAAGGCTACCGGCTGGGATATGCATGGAGGCGTCTATTACCGCCTCAAAAGCATTTCAAGGGATGACAAGGGAACTTTTACCGCATCCTTTGACGGATTCGTGTTCCACGAAAACGATTATTTCGGAGCACCGTACGATATGATCTCGGAAAACATGAAAGCCATGTATGACTACGTGGGCGGCAAAAGGGCCGATACAGCAGACGAAGACGAAGTTTTGCTGGAGATATTCCTGCGTGACGATTATGATGAAATACTTCATGTGGACCAGCACCTGGAGATAACGTTCAGGATTTCATCCGATCCTTTGTTTGCTTTTGAGTACCTGTCATGCACACGGGAGTACCTGGGGCAGTGAGCAGCGGGGCAATGGAATGACATTCGGAACAATATGATATTAAACATTGAGGCAATGGTATATTCGAACAATGGTGAGTTCCGCTTTTGTCATATGTTATGCCGGTATGCAACTTTTTATTGACAATGACAATAACCGCTGTTATAATTTTTTCCAACACATAAATACATACTTAACAAACCGAGGAGCAAGACGAGTAGCAGTGATCTCCTGTATCCAGAAAGCCGCCGGCGATGGGAATGCGGCTGCAGGACCATTGTGAATGGACTTGTGAGGGAAGCCTGAAATCCTGGGAGAGTAGGCGCTTACGGGGGTCCGACCCGTTACAAGCAGGATGCATATGATGGTATGCATGAATGAGTGGGCGCATCATGCGTCAATATGGGTGGCACCGCAGAAGCTTGAGCTTTTGTCCCTGTTTGGGACAAAAGCTTTTTTATTTTGTACATGCAATTGCATGTACGATTTCCGCCCGGCGGATTTGTGCCGGAAATCCAGCGTCATTCATAACAACGGGCGGATATGGGGCAGAAACACTTGCATTATACATAACGACAGGCAGATATGGGCCGTAAATACCTGCGCCATCCGAAAAGATGGGCAGATATGACATTCATATATCCAAGTCATGGAAAGAGGTGATTTTATGGAAGGACCGAAAGAGGCGGGCCCGATGGTAAGGCCTGAATACAGCGAAATCGTACGGCTGGCGAAGGAATTCGATGTTGTACCCGTCTGCAGGGAGATCTATGCCGATATCACGACGCCGATCGCAATTTTGAGGACGATCTCCCGATCCAGCAGAAGATATTTCCTTCTTGAAAGCATCGAGGGAGGGGAAAAATGGGGAAGGTATTCTTTCCTTGGGTTCGATCCGATCGCCCGCATCACGTGCAAAAACGGGGAAATAACGATCGAAGAGTCCCCTGGTCCGCACAGTGGAACTTCGCATTCACGCAGGAAAACCATGTATTCCGAAAAACCTTTGGAAGTGCTGAGATCTTACCTTTCACAGTACAGGGCGCCCGTCCTGGCGGACATTCCTCCGTTTGCCGGCGGGTTTGTCGGTTACTTCTCATATGAGATGATCGGCTATGCAGAGCCTGTCCTGAAACTCAGAAAAAGTGGATTCTGCGATTTTGACGTCATGCTGTGCGACAAGGTGGTCGCATACGACCACCTGAAACAGAAGATCAGCGTCGTTGTGAATATGCGGACAGACAACGTCGAAGAGAACTACTCAAAAGCACTTTCGGATATTGCGGATATGGTCAGGCTGCTGAAGGAAGAGGCACCGGCAGCGGGAAAAGCCGGGACGGACAGGATAGAAGGAGCCGGATGTGATAACGCTGCAGAGATTGGATATGGCAGTGCGGTGACAGCGGACGAGGCATCAGCAGGACCGGACAGTTCCGCGGGATCCATGGCAAACAGAAATGCAGAGACTGCTGCAGCCAGGCCTGTTTTTACCTGCAACACCACGAAAGAAGAATTCTGCGGCATGGTCGAAAAGGCAAAGGAGTACATCAGGAACGGCGATATATTCCAGGCGGTCATATCAAGACGTTTTGAGACGGAATACAGGGGCAGCCTCCTTAATGCCTACCGTGTCCTGAGGACGACCAACCCGTCACCGTACATGGTGATGATGCAGATCGACGACATCCAGTTGATCAGCACATCGCCGGAAACACTGGTACGGCTGAAGAACGGCGTTCTTACGACATTCCCCATAGCGGGCACGAGACCCCGCGGCAAAGACACCTGTGAAGACAAGAAGCTTGAGGAAGAACTGCTGGCGGATGAAAAAGAGCTTGCTGAACATGATATGCTGGTCGACCTTGCAAGAAATGACCTGGGCAGGATCTCGAAGTACAACAGTGTGCATGTGATAAATTACAAGATGATACTTCGGTATTCACGGGTCATGCACATAGCTTCGGAAGTGGAAAGCCTCATCAGGGACGATAAAGATGCGTTTGATGCCATAGAAGCGCTGCTGCCGGCGGGGACATTGTCTGGAGCGCCCAAGATCCGCGCATGTGAGATCATCGATGAACTGGAGAAGGATCCGAGGGGCATATACGGAGGAGCCATAGGATATATAGACTTCACCGGCAATATGGACGCTTGCATCGCAATTCGAATGGCTGTCAAAAAAGGAGACAGGGTTTATGTCCAGGCCGGTGCAGGGATAGTTTACGACAGCATTCCCGAAAGGGAGTATGAAGAGTCCGGGAACAAGGCCAGGGCTGTAATGGAGGCCATTATTGGAGCAAGTGAGGTGGATGAGCGATGATCCTGATTATCGACAACTACGACAGCTTCACGTACAACCTGCTGCAGCTTGCAGGTTCATTCGACCCTGATATAAAGGTGATCCGAAATGACGGGATGTCCGTCGGCGACATCATAAACATGCGCCCGTCCCGCCTGATCATTTCTCCCGGACCGGGATATCCGAAAGACGCTGGGATCTGCAGGGAACTGATCCTTGGGGTCAGGGGCATGATGCCGATCCTTGGGATATGCCTTGGCCACCAGGTCATATGCGAAGCGTTCGGAGCGGCCGTCGTGCCCGCCAGGCAGCCGGTACACGGGAAACGGAGGGATATCCATATCGCAAACGGGAGCAGTATATTCAAAGGCCTGCCGCCGGTGATACAGGCGGGCAGATACCATTCCCTTACGGTCCGGAGGGAAGACCTTCCGGAGGACCTGCTCGTGATCGCTGAAGACAGCGAAGAGGAGATAATGGGGGTAAAGCACAGGGATCATGAAATATACGGCCTCCAGTTCCATCCCGAATCGATACTGACGCCGCATGGAGCTGTCATAATGAGCAACTTTCTGAAAATCGGAGGTGATTGCATATGATCAGGGAAGCGATACAAAAGCTGCTGAACAATGAGGACCTGTCCTTTGAAATGACCGAAGCGGTCATGGACGAGATCATGAGCGGATCAGCAACAAATGCGCAGATAGCTTCCTTTATAACGGCTCTGAGGATGAAAGGCGAGACCATCGATGAAATTTCGGCGTGTGCATCGGCAATGAGGAAACACGGCGCCAAGCTGGAATACGACGGAGATTTGCTGGACATCGTCGGTACCGGGGGCGACCAGGCATATACGTTCAATATATCGACCATATCATCATTTGTAATATCCGCTGCCGGTGTGCCTGTGGCAAAGCACGGCAACAGGAGCGTGTCGAGCAAATGCGGGAGCGCCGATGTGCTGGAAGCGCTGGGGGTAAGGATAGACATCCCGGTCTCAAAAAGCGAGAGGATCCTGAAGGAAATCGGGCTGTGCTTCATGTTCGCCACCCGCTACCATTCGTCCATGAAATATGCGGCGCCGGTAAGGAAAGAAATCGGGGCGCGTACCGTTTTCAACATCCTGGGGCCGCTCGCGAATCCTGCCAACGCAAACCACCAACTGCTGGGCGTATATGACGAGGGCCTGGTGGAGCCACTTGCAAGAGTACTCGCAAAGCTTGGCGTGAAAAAGGCGATGGTGGTGCACGGACTTGACGGCCTGGATGAGATATCGCTGGCTGCAAAATCCGTTGTCTGCGAAGTCAATAACGGGACTCTGAACAGCTTCTTCTTCGATCCGCGCCAGTTCGGGTTCGAGTATTGCAGGCCTGAAGACCTTGTCGGAGGAGGGCCGGAAGAGAATGCAGATATCGCAAGACGCGTACTGGGCGGCGAGAGGGGTCCCAGGAGGGACACGGTGCTTCTGAATTCAGCCGTATGCCTCTATATGTTCTTCGACAACGTGACACTGAGGGAATGCGTGAGGATCGCCGCTGATATGATAGACAGCGGCAGGGCGATGCAGCAGCTCAACAGGTTCGTGGAGCTTTCAAATGCTCCGGACTGATGTGGCACGGTCCGGGGTCATGCCGGCAGGATCGCTTTCGGATCTCCAGGTTCGATCCGGCAGGGTCGATATCGAGTATACAGCATTGACAAGGCACATTCCAGCCTGGCCCGGCCCGTCAGGAGGCATAGATCCGGCGGAACCGGGATTCGATCCGGCCGGACCGGGATCTGGCCCGGGATGGCATTGGTTCCGGTATGCATGGTAAGGGAATTGATTTTTAAAAACAATACGTGATCCAATGAGATAAGAAAAACTTAACAAGGCAGGTGCAGAAACGTGATCCTTGATACGCTGGCAGCTTCCGCCCGGCTGCGGGTGGAAGCCGCAAAAATGCAAATGCCGCTGGATGAGCTAAAGCGGCAGGTAGCCCGGATGGATGAGATAACAGGGAGAGATAAGCCAGGCTATCTGCCAAACCAGAATATTTCAGATCATATTGAGGCAAAACAACATGCCGGGCATAAAGCAGCGGTCCATATTGAGCCGCAGCATGGCGTTCTCGAACCCTTCGCTTTCGAAAAAGCATTAAAGGGAAGCGGCATATCGTTTATTTGTGAAGTAAAGAAGGCGTCACCTTCAAAAGGGATCATAGCGCAGGATTTCCCATATGCCAGGATCGCATGCGAGTATGCGGAAGCAGGGGCCGATGCGGTTTCTGTCCTGACGGAACCCGGATACTTTCTGGGGTCGGACGCTTACCTGGAAGAGATCAGCAAGGCTGTCGAAATTCCTGTGCTCCGGAAGGATTTCATCGTAGACGAATACCAGATATGGCAGTCGAAGCTCATTGGCGCGGACGCCGTACTGTTGATCTGTGCGTTGCTGGACACTGAAGCGTTGGACAGATTCATCGGTATTTGCGATGAACTGGGGCTTTCCGCCCTTGTGGAAGCCCATACCGGTGATGAGGTCAGATCCGCTCTGGAAGCAGGAGCGAGGGTGATTGGCGTCAACAACCGGGATCTCAGGACTTTCGAGGTTGATATCAACAATTGCATCAAGCTCAGGGACCTGGTGCCGGAAGGAGTGATTTATGTTGCGGAAAGCGGCATAAACACCAGAGAAGATATACTCATGCTTGAAAAAGCCGGCGTCGATGCGGTGCTGATCGGGGAAACCCTTATGAAAAGCCGCGACAGGAGGTCCATGTTGCCGTACCTTAGGGGAGATACTGCAGTGAAAGGAAAAGCCGGAGGGAAAGGATGATACAGCAATAAGAAGGGAAATATGAAGTGAGAGGATGAAACCGCAATAATATGATGAGGACACCGGACATGGCGAAAGCGCCAGGCATGACAAAAATAAAGATAT
>DAOSCC010000075.1:0-8534 GCA_035361135.1 Clostridiales bacterium
GCTGGTGAGCGTTATACAAGGAAAAGGGCTGGACTATGTTGTTGATTTGCGGCCGGACTCGAAAACCTATAAACAGTGGAAGGCAGTTGAACTGTGTGCCGATAATGCCATGGCAATTTATATACCTGAGGGATATGGGCATGCATTCTTATCTTTGGAAGACAATACGATCCAGCAATTTGCAATAGATGAATATTTTGCGGCAGATCATACGAAACAGATCAACTATAAAGATCCTCAGATCGGGTTAAGTTTGCCGCTGGATAATATAATACTTTCTGATTATGATAAAAATGCGCCTTATTTATAAAAAGCATGGTTGGAGTGTTCAGATGAAGCCTGCTATAGCGCCCTGGGTCATCTGGAAAGCATTAAAGCCTGCTTTTGATGAAATGTTTCGGGTCACCAGGCAAGACGGTTATTTGTTGTTTATTGCAACATGGAAGATGGATATAGCAGTCCCCGACGAGTTGAAAAATATCATAAATGATTACGGCAACATAGCAATGCTTTTAGAAATCAGAAACAGTAAATACAATGTGCATGCACTGGCGATATTTATATATAGAAGGGGGTAGCGGAAAATGACACTGCATGAACAGGCAAAAGATATCGTGGCAAGGATGACGCTGGAGGAAAAAGCCAGTTTATGTTCGGGAAAAAATTTCTGGGAACTGAAAGAGATAGAGAGGCTTGGGCTGAAATCGCACATGCTGACGGACGGCCCTCACGGGCTCAGGAAACAGGAAGGGAAGGCAGACCATGTTGGTATAAATAAAAGTGTCCCCGCGGCATGTTTCCCCACTGCGGCAGCTACCGCGTGCAGCTTTGACCCTGAACTTCTTTACGAGATGGGTGAGGCATTAGGCGAGAAGTGTATCCGCGAAAATGTTTCCGTCATACTGGGGCCCGGTATCAACATAAAAAGGAATCCCCTGTGCGGGCGCAACTTCGAATATTTTTCGGAAGACCCGTACCTGGCCGGAGAGCTTGCATCCGCTCTTGTCGACGGCATCCAAAGCAAAGGGGTGGGAACATCCCTGAAACATTTCGCAGCTAACAACCAGGAAACCGCAAGGATGGTATGCGACAGTGTCGTTGATGAAAGGGCGCTCAGAGAGATCTATTTGTCTGCGTTTGAGAGAGTAGTCAGGAAATCGCGGCCATGGACCGTTATGTGCAGCTATAACAAGCTGAACGGAACTTATGCAAGCGAGAACAAGTGGCTTTTAAATGATGTGCTCAGGGATGAATGGGGATTTGATGGAGTGGTCGTAAGCGACTGGGGCGCAACGGCCGGGATAGTGAACGGGATCAGGGCGGGCCTCAACCTTGAGATGCCGTACAGCGGGCCTGTTAACGCAAAGCGCATATGCAAAGCTGTTGAAAAAGGGGAACTGGCGGCTGATGAACTCGACAGGTGCGTGACCAGCATCGTTGAATTATATCTGAAGGCCCAGCAGGAAAAGAAACCTTCCGCAAGGACGGAGGAAGATGATCACAGGCTTGCCCGCAAGGTTGCCGTACAGTCCATGGTCCTTCTTAAGAACAACGGCATCCTTCCTCTGAACAAAGAAGACAATGTCGCTTTTATCGGACAGATGGCCAAAAAGCCCCGTTACCAGGGAACGGGAAGCAGCAGGATCAACCCGTCCTTCCTTGACAATGCATATGATGAAGCGGTAAAGGCAGGATACAGGGTGGCCTATGCAGACGGGTATCTGCTTGATGGGAAAGATGAAAACGGAGATAAACTCAAAGAAGCAGTCGGAGTTGCAGGATCTTCCGATAAAGTAGTGGTTTTTGCCGGCCTTCCCGACGAATATGAGAGCGAGGGATTTGACCGCACCTCGCTTAAGATGCCGGAAGAACAGTTGAAACTTATAAATGCGGTCGCCAAAGTGAATAAAAATGTCATAGTGGTGTTACATTGCGGAGGTCCGGTGGAGCTGTCGTGGAAAGATGACGTTGCCGCGATTTTGCTGGCATACCTTTCAGGGCAGGCCGGCGGATCAGCAACGGTCGATCTGCTCTGGGGAAAGGAAAATCCAAGCGGGAAGCTGGCTGAAACCTGGCCCGTTTCACTGGAGTCATGCCCGTCTTACAAGTACTTCCCGGGCAATCTCAAATCAGTCGAGTACCGCGAAAGCATTTATGTCGGTTATCGGTACTATGATGCCGTCGGGGCGGAAGTCAATTATCCTTTTGGATATGGCCTGTCGTATACGGCTTTTGATTACAGCAATCTTGTGATAGAGAAAATGGGAGAAAACGAATTCACCGTCAGGGTCGATGTGGAGAATACAGGCGATTGCTTTGGGAGGGAAGTGGTGCAGCTTTATGTAGCAAAGCCGGACAGCGCCATATTCCGCGCTCCAAGGGAATTGAAAGGATTTGCAAAAGCAGCGCTGGATCCGGGTGAAATGAAGACGGTTACATTCAGGCTCAATAAAGACAGTTTCAGGTATTACAATGTGAAGGCCAGGTCTTTCTGTATCGAAGGAGGAACGTACCTTATCTGTATCGGGAGAAACAGCAGGGACATGGTACTGGAAGCTGAAGTCGATGTTATAGGGGACGGAAAAGAGGAACTTCTCGGGGACGATATGAAATACCTTACCGATTACGCTAAGCCGAAAATGCCATTCACCGCATCGGATGAACAGTTTGCCAGGCTGCTTGGCCGCAGGCCGTCGAGCTTCGATCCGGATGCTGAACGGATATATGACGCTTCCTCTACACTCGAAGACATCAGGGATACTTTTATCGGCAGGATGATATTGAAGAAAGTCAGCAAACGTCCAGGTTTTACGGAAGATGATACGGACGCCGCCACGAAGAAGATGTTCGATGCCATGATCATGTCGATGCCTTTGCGGGCCCTGATGACCATGGGAGGCACTATGGATCTCGACCAGGTCGACGGCATAGTCGATATGGCAAACGGGCACTATCTGCGTGGTATCCGAAAGCTTTTGAAAAAATGAATACGTATAATTTTATTTTGCTATGTTGTCAATTGATGCCAGTTAGTTTACAATTAAATATTATCAGTTTTTTCTGCAGAAATAACGGCGGCATCAGATTTGTCTGTGTGCCTGAGGGCAGGGATATGGATTATTTTTAGATTAAGCGCGGCGGAGTGTATTGCAGTGGGGAGAAGACATATTGAAACGATTTATACTGTTTTGTGAAAAAATACAATACCTGGGCCTTCTTGGCTTACTGGGCCTGATCCTTGATAACAAGCAGTTGTACTTGCTGTGGCTGTTCTGGCTGTTTGGGCTCGTCCCTGTTTTTTATAACCCCGCTGTCTTTTTCCAACTGCTGAAACAGCTACTGGGGATGATAATCATTTCCTTAAAGTATGGTTCCCGTATCCCAAGTGCGGAGCGCTACATTGGAAGCGTGAAGTATTCTTTGCCCTTTCGCGGAGCATGGACGGTAGTCAATGGAGGAGTTGAAAAAGAAACTTCCCACTCCTGGGAAATCCAGACACAACGCTATGCTTATGACTTTCTTATCATTGATGATGAAGGGAACAGCTTTTCCGGCAGCCGCACGAATCCTGAAGATTATTACTGCTACGGGAAAGAGGTACTGGCTCCGGCGGACGGTGAAGTGGTTGAAGTCAAGGATAAGTATCCCGACAGTGCAATATTGGATAACGGTCAGACAGATTGCGCCGCCAGGGATATCCGGGGCAATTATATCCTCATTCGTCATGCGGACAGGGAATACGGATTGCTGGCTCATCTGAAGCATGGCAGCATCCGTGTGAAGCCGGGCGATATCGTAAAGCGCGGTCAGCACATCGCGAATTGCGGCAACTCCGGCAACACGTCGGAACCACACCTTCATTTTCATGTGCAGGATGGCAGGAGTTTCTACATATCAGCGGGGTTGCCGATCCTATTTACAGATATTGATTCTCATCCTGCGCCCGGGTATGCAGCCATCGACCCCCGCCCAGTCCCGCCGGTTTCTGAACTTGGCAAAAGGTTTATTATGCGGGGACAAATTGTTTCAAACAGATCACCGGCAGGTTCGAATGCCATCAATGCTTCTGTCCTGGTTTGACATTATAGATCCGGCTTTATATTAAGTGGTGGTGAAATGATCACAATAAAACAAGCTTCCGCTGATGATATACCTGTTATAGAAGATATATTGCTCGATGCGGTGAACTGGCTCGACAGTACCGGCAATTCGCTGTGGACAAAGGAACAGGTGTCATGGCAGCGTCTATCGCGTGATTTTACAGCAGAAAACTTTTACATAGCATACCTGGACGGAGAAGCAGCCGGCTGTATGGCTCTTGCCGATTACGATCCGGTATTCTGGCCGGATGTGCAGAAAGGCGAATCCCTTTTTTTGCACAAGCTCGCCGTAAAGCGGCCGGCTGGCGGAAAAGGCGTATCGAACGCTTTAATACATTATGCGAAAAATGAATGCAGGAAGAGAAATATAAAGTATATCCGGCTGGATTGCCATCAGTTCCGCGACAAAGTCAGAAAGTTATACGAAAGCGAAGGATTTATCTGTGTCGATGAAAGGTGCCTGTGGGGGAAATACCATACGGCATTTTATGAATGCAGAGTAGAGTAAGATGTTGGCGGTTTGCCCATAGATATTTATGGATCAGGGTATATTTCCGCAGATAGACTATAATGTAAGATATAGAAAATGCTATGACTTGTTAAAAGAAAATGGATACTTGGTTTTATTGTGGAATGTTGCCCCGGAGATCAACATTCCGGAAATAAAAAAAGCATATGACCTTTACGAAGTAGTTGAAACGGATTTTTATACTACCGTATACATCGCTAGAAAGAAATGATGTTCACAGGAACGGCAGACTTTGTAATGATATAGCTGATGAAGTTTATAGACTTTTTTCTTCATTCCATGAACTATAAGTTTTCTTACGAAAGAAGTATAATGAAAAAAAGGTAAGGGTGACGGATAAACTGGAGGCGTCTTGTTCAGGGGGTAGGATGAGGTCGAGAAAAGATGAACGTGCAAGGTGGATTGGAAGCCAAAATACATTAAACCATCTGCTTCGTCGTCCCTCTATGGCGCTGCATGAAGGCATGGGTTGGAAAAAGACGGCAAGGATTATTCTGCCTGTTTTTATTGCATTGCTTATCATTGCAGGCCTTTTTTTACCAGCGCGATATGCTGGCAGCCAAATGCCCCAGGCCCGGAATGGCGTGCTTGATCTTGCCAGTTGGAATGGAAAGCAGGCTTTTGCCGTGAAGGGCCAATGGGAGTTTTATTGGGACCGTCCTCTGGACGATGTGCAAATATGGGATGACGAGACTCCCGTTTTCGTAGATGCTCCCGGAAAATGGAGCCAATATGTAATCAACGGTGCAAAACTGCCTGAGAAGGGAAAGGCGACCTATCGTATCCGGATAACAGGAGCACAAACCGACGAAGTATACGGTGTACGCATTAAGGATATGAGAAATGTCTACCGACTATATGCAGATGGCATTCTCATAGCCCAGAATGGAAATTTCGGTGATGATTCATCGGCTCCGGCATCAGATTACCGGCCACAGCTTACTTACTTTACCCCTAAGGCAGACACCTTTGAGTTGGTAATGCAGGTAAGCAACAGTACATACGGAAACGGCGGCATGCTGGAACCGATCATTCTGGGTACCTATGCGCAGGTTTTGACATTTGACCGGCAGCTCTCAAACGCGGTCACCTACGCAATGACGGTGCAGTTAATATCATGCCTGTTCTTTCTAATATTTTTCCTTGTACAGCGCGGCGAAAAAGAGGCCTTGATCATGTCTTTCCTTGCAGCCGTTATTCTGCTTCGCCTGTCCATCATTGGCGACACGTTGTATACCATATTTCCAAATATCACAGCTGTATGGCTGCTCCGTTTCTATCTTTTATGCACACCCTGGGCCGAGTTTTTATTGTTGTATTTGCACGGCCTCACGGCCAGTGAAGCTGCCCTGTACCAGGAGCATATCATGCAAGAACCGATGATACAGGGCATAATAGCTTGTCAGCAGGAGAACGGATGGATAGGGAGAGGTCTTCACGGAGGGCTTGATACACAGGAGGGCGCGACAAAATACCTTGCAGAAAAAGCGGTGGACAGGGAAACACCGGTGCTCAAACTAGCCATGGAGGCTTTCGCAAGGATTCCCATTGATGATTGGTGTTATGATACGCGGGGAAAACTAATAGACGAGTTCAAGGCAACAGGGCACGGGCATAATCTCATCCGCTGCGCCTGCATTGCCCGCGCCGGGTATGATGATGTAATAGACATATCTCCACAGGTCCGGTTGTCGCTGGATTGCTTCCGCCGTGTACTCGAAGTTGATTCGGTGCTGGATATCACCCATACGGTCCGCGGCGGAAAACTGCTTGTTTTCAACGACAATGAAAGATGGCCCTGCCGCTATCATTTGGACATACTGGCCCATACAAGCTCATGGAAAAATGAAGATAATATCAGGATGATTGCTGATTCCGTCGCTAAGCTGATGAAAACCGACCGCCCGGAACTTGTGAACCTGGTTCCCTTATCGTGGGTCGGACATCCTGTAGGCCCGCTGGGAGCGTTCCCGGCACAGGGGCTGACCGTTAAGTCAACCACCCTGTTGCCGAGCCCCATGTCGATTCCTTACCGCGGCAGGCCGGAGGTATATCAACTGGAGTATATCGAATGGTTTGCCCGCTGCGGTATTGTAAAGTATGTTCCTGCATTGAGGGAAGCAGTTGAAGATATTATCAGATATGTCGATGATGAAGGTATCTGTCACGCTCCCGTGTTGGAATTGAAAGACTGGGGACCATACTGCGGTTTCCGGCTGGAAACGGACTGGAGGTCAAAAACCCGCAAGGCATGCGATATCACCTTCAGGGCATTATTGATACAGCATTATGCCGACTTATGAGAAGTATGGCAACTATCCTGCATGATTCTATTTTCAACAGGAATACTAGAAAAGAGCATCACCAAAAAATGAAAGGGTAGTTGGCCATGAACGAAAAGGATATGTATGCGGCAGATCAGATAAAAGCTCAGCAACAACCTGTACCGGGAAAAGAAAGCGCGATGGATCCTGAACCGATCTATGATGATCCTGATAAAAAAGGTACCGGCAGGCTGATGTCCAGGACCGCCATCATCACGGGCGGAGACAGCGGGATCGGCAGGGCTGTTGCTGTCGCGTATGCGAAAGAGGGCTGTAACGTAGTTATCGTATATAATATTGCAGATGACGATGCAAATGAGACAAAAAGGGCAGCGGAATCTTATGGCGCAAAGGTATTACTGATCAAAGGCGACATCGGGGACAGCAGCTTCTGCAACGAGGTAGTGGACAGGACCCTGAAAGAATTCGGGAGCATAGATATCCTGGTGAATAATGCCGCCGAGCAGCATATGCAAAAATCCCTGGAAAATATCACGGACGAGCAGCTTCTACGGACGTTCAGGACAAATATATTTTCCATGTTCTACCTGACAAGAGCCGCGTTGCCGTACATGAAAGAGGGCAGTGCGATTATCAATACCAGTTCTGTGACAGCATTCAAGGGAAACCGGGACCTGATCGATTATTCTGCGACAAAAGGAGCTGTAACGGCATTCACGAGATCCTTGTCCCAGAACCTGGCGGACAGGAAAATCAGGGTGAACCAGGTAGCACCCGGACCGATCTGGACGCCTCTCATCGTATCTACTCTTGAACCGAATGCCGTTGAGAACTTTGGCAAGGATACGCCGCTGAAAAGGCCGGGGCAGCCGGTTGAACTCGCGGAAGCCTATGTTTATCTCGCATCTTCCGATTCTTCATATATGACGGGACAGACCATCCATATAAATGGCGGTACTGTTATCAACGGATGATTGCAGGAAGATATAGAATCATATAAGTCCGGTCCTGTGGAATTGCTGTGTAGATCCGGCCGCCCGATGGGTATAAATATATAGATGTTCATACTAAAACGGGGTGGGCTATGAGTTTATACGACAAGGTCAGCACAGGGCTGGAAGGTTTCGACCAGGTGATCGATCATCTGCGGTTCGGAGATAACGTAGTATGGCAGGTAGATTCCATTCCGGGCTATAAGAAAATGGCCGGCTGCTTTGCAGAAAGCGCGAAAGCAGAGAATGTCAACCTGGTCTATATCCGCTTTGCGGATCATGAGCCCCTGCTGGATGCCGATGCGGGTTTCAAGACTTATCATATCGACGCGAATAAAGGCTTTGAAGGTTTTGCCACTGAGATACACAATATCATCAGTGAAGAGGGCAAAAGGGTATTCTATATTTTTGACTGCCTCACCGATTTGCTTGAATACTGGCATTCGGACCTGATGATCGGCAATTTTTTCAGGGCGACCTGCCCGTACTTGTATGAACTGGATACTGTCGCATATTTCGCGATCATGCGCAATTACCACACCTACAGTACCATCGCAGGCATCCGTGAAACGACGCAGCTTCTCCTGGATCTGTACCAGATCAGCGATAAAACCTATATACACCCGCT
>DAOSCC010000075.1:8634-10174 GCA_035361135.1 Clostridiales bacterium
TCCATTGCATCAAGGGAAATAGGCACAGGCTTTATCGGCGGGAAGAGCGTTGGTATGCTCCTGGCCAGAAAAATACTGGAGGTCGAAGGCGGCGACCGATCTACACCGTATTTGGAACCCCACGATTCGTTTTATATCGGTTCCGATGTTTTTTACACATATATCGTCCAGAATGGCTGGTGGAAACTCCGCACCATGCAAAAAACGCCCGAAGGTTACTACAAGTATGCGGCGGAACTGAAAGAAAAACTTTTGCACGGGACATTCCCGAAGGACATCCAGGAGCAGTTCATGCAAATGCTGGAGTATTTCGGCCAGTCGCCCATTATCGTACGTTCCAGTTCGCTGCTGGAAGACAACTTTGGGAACGCATTTGCAGGCAAATATGAGAGTGTTTTCTGCGTGAACCAGGGAACGCCCCAGGAGCGCTACGAAGCCTTTGAACAGGCAGTGCGCACTGTTTATGCGAGCACTATGAACGAAGATGCGCTGAACTACCGGATGAACCGGGGCCTGGCAATGCAGGATGAGCAAATGGCCATATTGGTGCAGCGCGTATCAGGAGACCGGCACGGAGACTTTTTCTTCCCACATGTCGCGGGCGTCGGGAATTCTGTAAACCTTTATGTCTGGGATGAAAGCATCGACATGAATGCAGGGATGCTCCGCCTTGTGTTCGGGCTGGGAACCCGGGCGGTGGACCGGACAGACGGGGATTATGTAAAGGTAGTGTGCCTTGACAACCCTCTCCGGATCCCTCCGATGGATCATGAGGATCAGGCGAAATTCTCCCAGCATCGGCTGGATCTCCTTTCGCTTTCGGAAAATGCCCTGGCAAGCAGGGATTTGGATGATGTTTTGTCCCTGCCACTGAAAACGGACCAAAACCTGTTCATAAGCCCCGACCATGCGGCGGCAGCCCGTATGCGCGAACGGGGATATAAGGATATGAGGACGCCTTATCTGCTGGACTTCAAAAAGCTTTTCACAGAGACGAAGTTTGCTGCCATAATGAGAGAAATGCTGGCTTTGCTGTCCAAAGCATACGATTACCCGGTCGATATCGAATTCACAGCCAACTTCGACAAGAGCAAAGGCTTTAAGATAAACCTACTGCAATGTCGTCCGCTGCAAACAAAGGGGCTGGGCAGGACAGTAAAGATACCGGAACTTAAGGATGTGAAGGACTGCTTCATATCGTGCAAAGGCAATTTCATGGGAGGCAGCGTGCGCCTTCCCGTCGATTATGTCGTATTTGTCAGGGCGGGTGCATATCTGAAGCTGAGTGAAAGGGACAAATACGAGGTAGCAAGGCAGATAGGCCTTATCAACAGGGAAATGAAAGGGAAAAATGCAATGCTGGCGGGCCCGGGCAGATGGGGGAGCACTACGCCGTCCCTCGGGGTCCCGGTGCATTTTACCGAACTATGCAATATGGAAGTCCTGTGCGAGTATTCTTCGAAAAAAGAAGGCTTCATGCCGGAACTGTCCTATGGCAGCCATTTCTTCCAGGATATCGTTGAATCGGAGATCTTTTATG
>DAOSCC010000076.1:0-10079 GCA_035361135.1 Clostridiales bacterium
GATCCAAAGGGCAGGATAATCATTCCGGCAGCTTTCAGAGAAGAACTTGACGTAAAGTTCATGATAGCGAAAGGCCTGGAAGGATGTCTTTTCATCTTTTCCATGCCCAAATGGAACGATCTCGTTGAAAAAATAGAAACACTGCCACTTTCGAACACAAAAGCGCGGGAATTCAGCAGGTTTTTCTTCTCAAGCGCGGCAGAATGCAAAGTCGACAGCCATTATCGCATACTGATACCTCCGGAGCTTCGGGTGCATGCAGGGCTCGAGAAAGATGTCACCATCGTTGGCGTCGGGAACAGAGTCGAAGTATGGAGCAAAGACAGGTGGGAAAACTACATGGGTGGCGAAAGCCTAAGCCCGGAAAGCCTGTCGGAGACGTTTGCAATGCTTGGTATCTAGTATGGGGGATCTGCGGTACGGAAAAACGCCGGGAGGAAAAAGATGCTGTATGAGCATAAGCCTGTAATGCTGGAAGAATGTATAACCAGCCTGAACATAGACAAAGACGGGATATATATCGACGGAACGCTTGGCGGAGCCGGCCATTCGGCGGAAATAATAAAAAGGCTTGACAAGGGCACGCTGATCGGGATCGACCAGGATTCCAACGCCATAAAAGTATCAGAAGAAAGGCTTTCCAGGGTTCGGAAAAATGCCGGCCTGGTACTGATCAAGGGAAATTTCCGCAATATGGCGGATCTGGTCAGGCAGCGCGGATTCGACAAGGTAGACGGCATACTGCTCGACATCGGCGTCTCATCCCACCAACTGGATGAAGCCGAGCGGGGGTTCAGCTATCAGCAGGATGCGCCGCTCGATATGCGGATGGACAGGGATAATCCGCTTGACGCCGCCACGATAGTGAACACATATGATGAGGACGAAATAAGGGATATCATCCGGGAGTATGGCGAGGAGAAATGGGCGGCCAGGATAGCTTCCTTTATTGCAGCGGCAAGATCAAGGAACAGGATCGAGACTACGGGACAGCTTGCCGAGATCATAAAGGCCGCGATACCGGCCAAAGCGAGAAGAAACGGCCCCCATCCGGCAAAAAGGACGTTCCAGGCGCTCCGGATAGCTGTGAACGACGAACTCGGAGCATTGAAAGATGCCGTGGAAAGCGCGGTATCGCTGTTGAAGCCGGGAGGAAGGCTGACAATAATAACTTTTCATTCGCTGGAAGACAGGATAGTGAAAACCGAGTTCCAGAAACGTGAAAACCCCTGTGTATGCCCGCCCTCATTCCCGGTGTGCGTATGCGGGAGAAAACCGGAACTGAAGGTACTGACCAGGAAACCCGTACTCCCTTCGAAAGATGAAGTGGAGCGGAATCCAAGGGCCAGAAGCGCAAAGATGAGAACTGCAGTAAAGCTGTGATTCAAGTTTTACGCAAAAGACAAATCGATCGATACACGCATGACAATTGCCATATATACCAGGGAGAAATTGCGGTGTTGTTGTCCACAGCCGGCTGCAATGATATACAAAAGATAAAACCTTGATAATGCAAAAGAACCGGACAATACGAATGAAAACGCCAGAGCGACCATCCGCTGCGGAAGCGGCTGAAATAACGACGAACAATAATGGCTGACCGGCATACTGAAGACAAGACCCTTACATACAAAGGAAGAATCCTGATACACAAAGGAAAACCCTGAAATGCAAAGGAAGAACCCTGCAAAACAAAAGACAAAGCAAATAAACGCGAATGATGGCCTGACGGACTGACAAGAGAAAAAGCACAAGTTCCGGAAGATCATGCACCGGATCTGCGGGACGACTGCCGGAAAACGAATGATGACCGGGAAAACACAAATGAAATGGGAGCTGCAGGGGATCGGTCTCATGACCGGTTCCCGAAACCCAATAACCGTCTCGGAAAACGAAGGATGCAAGGAAGCAGTTCAGGCATCATGGGCAAAAGACAAGGCATATATTGCATCAGAGGTGAATACAATTGAATCAGAAGGGTTATGAATACGTGTACGGTTCTGCCGCCAGACAGCTTGAATATGATGTCTACGAAGAGAACCAGGTGCTCAGGGCGAAAAAAACATACAGAAGCCATAGAAAAATCAAGCTCAGGATGGTCATGGCGATCCTTGCGGTGTTCGCCGCCGGTCTCGCTGTGGTGTGCAGGTATGCCATAATAACAAAGGTCAGTTATCAGATAAACCAGAAGCAAAAAGCTTATGAAGAGATAAAGAACGAAAACTCGCTGCTTAGAGTCCAGATAGAAACGAAAACCGATCTGAACGAAATAAAGGAAGTGGCTGAAAACAGGCTCGGGATGCAAATGCCGGACAAAAGCCAAATAGTATACATAAAAGTTCCCAGAAATGATTACACCGTACTGATGACATCGAATAACAGTGAAGAAAAGAGCGGGAACGCCATATCAAAATTTATCAGCAGAGCAACCGGACTTCTGAAATTTTTCGAATAGCAGGCCGGGCATCCGGATAGAGGTTGACGTGCCCGGCGGTCACAAGTGAGCATAGACTGTGGATAGTGTAAAATTTATTTTTGCACGGTCTATAGTCTTTTTTATTTACGATGTATTTGAAGGAGAGGTTTAGATGGCGGCACCGGGAATGTCGGCAAAAAAGCGTCTGATGGTCCTGCTCGTATCCTTTACGGTCATTGTCATTGGCCTTATTGTAAGGATTGCTCATATACAGTTCGTAGAGGGATATGAACTTCAGAAAAAAGCTTTCATACAGCAAAATACCGGCAGGGTCATAAGTCCTATCAGAGGCACCATATATGACAGGAACGGCAAAAAGCTGGCCATAAGTGTACAGGCTGCCACCATTAGCTGCAACCCCAATGAGATCGCAAAAAATAAAAAACTGACGACAGAACAGGTAGCTGAAGGCCTGGCGCGGTTATTATCCATGGACAAAGATAGTGTATACAGCATAATCACGAAAAATGTCAGCAGCGCGATCATTAAGAGAAAGGTCGACAGGGAGACCGAGATACGGATAAGGACATGGATAAGTGAAAACAGCGTCAGAGGGATAAATATCGACGAGGATGCAAAAAGGTATTACCCCGGGGGCAACCTGATGTCGCACATACTCGGATTTACAGGGGATGACAACCAGGGTCTGATGGGCGGTATCGAAGAGGTAATGGACAAATACCTGAAAGGCGTGCCTGGTAAAATACTCAGCGAAGTAGACGCAAGAGGAAGTGCGGTGCCGTCTGAACGGGAAAAACGTATAGACGCCCAGGACGGCCTGAATGTCGTACTCACAATAGATGAAACGATACAGTATCTCGTCTCGAAATCACTTGACAAGGCAATTGCAGACAACAAGGTAAAAGGCGGAGCCGTCGGCATCGTCATGGATCCCAACACGGGCGATCTGCTGGCAATGGTATCAAAGCCTGATTATGATCTCAACAGCCCATTCGCGTACCCTGAAAATATCGAACTGGATATCGATCCCTCGGGATGGAAGGAACGGAGCAAAGAAACCGTAGAAATACTAAGCAAAACAGTCTGGAGAAACAAAGCCGTTTCCGACACATATGAACCCGGTTCCACGTTCAAAAGCATCACCGCGTCTGCCGGCATAGAGGAGGGTGTCGTAGCGCCCGATACCATAACCGACGACTTTCCGATCAAGGTCACAGGCTGGCCGAAGCCCATAAACTGCTGGCGTGTCGGAAGACCGCACGGAACGGAAACATTCCGCGAAGCCGTTTACAATTCGTGCAACCCTGCATTTGTGAAAGTAGCGCAGAGCCTTGGCATAGACCGTTTCTACAGTTATGTGCGGGCATTCGGATTCATGGACAAAACGGGGATCGAACTGAAGGGCGAAGCCAAATCCCAATTCCAGTCCAAGCCAAAGGAAATCGATATGGCTGTAGCTTCATTCGGACAGAGGTTCACAATAACGCCGCTCCAACTGGTGACTGCATATACCGCTATCGTGAACGGCGGCAAACTGATGAAACCGCGCCTTGTGAAGGAACTGACCGATTCGGAAGGCAATGTCGTCACCAGGTTCGAGCCTGAAGTGGTACGGACAGTCATATCGAAACAGACGTCTGATATCATGAGAGACATACTTGAAGGAGTCGTCGCAGATCCCATGGGGACAGGAAACAATGCCTATGTCAGAGGCTACAGGGTAGGAGGCAAGACCGGCACGTCGGAAACCACCCAGGATGACGTTTACATAGCATCATTCTGCGGATTTGCTCCGGCAGACGATCCGAAGATAGTCGTACTGGTCGCTTTATTCGATCCGAAGGGAGACTCTCACATGGGCGGAGTCATAGCTGCGCCGGTAGTAGGCAAGATCATTGAAGATACTCTCAGTTACATGCAGGTAGAAAGGAGATATACGGAAGATGACATGAAATCCATGGCATCTGCCGTGACTGTCCCTGATGTCAGGAACAGATCCGTGGGAGAAGCGGTAAAGGCGCTCAAGACAGCCGGTCTGAAATATAGCATCGAAGGTGAGGGCAATACAGAAAGCGTCGTTGTGGAACAGATGCCGAAACCGAACGCCGTTGTCCCGGAGGGCTCGGTAGTGATCCTGTATACATATAAGCCGGAAGAACCGGAGATAGTATCGATGCCCGATCTGTCAGGCAAAACCATATCGGAGGCGGCTTACGCCATGAACCGTGTGGGCCTGAACATAAAAGTGTCGGGCAATGGCACAGTCTACAGGCAGCAATATGAACCGGGCGCCATGATCGAGAAGGGTACTGTTGTTGAAGTGGAATTCAGGAATATGGTCAATGTCGAATAATATACATCGGATCGATAACATGAAAAACAAGGGGGAAAGGCGGCAGCCGGAAATGCAGGGTGTCAGGCGGCTGCCGGAAATGGAGATGATCGTTATGTAGGTCAATCTGGTAGTAAAGGAGACAAATCCATGCTGTTGACTGATCTGATCGATGGATTGGATATCCTTTACGCAAGAGGAAATCTTAATGTTGATATAAAAGGGATCGCTTATGATTCCAGGAACGTCGGGAAAGGCTGTCTGTTCGTCTGCATCGGCGGAATGAAAACCGACGGCCACTCATACACGAAGCAGGCCCTGGAAAAAGGGGCTGCGGCGTTCATCGCGCAAAAGCCGCTGGCACTGGAAACAGAAGCGCCCGTTATAATAACAAGCAACACAAGAGAAGCGCTGGCATACGTATCGGACAAATATTTCGGACACCCGTCGGGCAGGTTCAACCTGATCGGTATTACGGGGACAAAGGGGAAAACGACTACCTGTTTCATGATCAGATCCATACTTGAGGCGGCTGGGAGAAAGACAGGCATGATAGGCACCCTGGGCGTGAGGATCGGCGACCGGGTACTGCATACGGAGAGGACCACGCCAGAATCGCTGGACCTGCAGCAGCTTTTTGCACAAATGGCTGACGAAGGAGTCCAGGATGTCGTGATGGAGGTATCATCGCAGGGGCTCGCCCTTCACAGGGTGAAATACTGTGACTTTGACACGGCAGTGTTCACAAACCTGTCACGGGACCATATAAGCCCGTCTGAACATGCAAGCATGGATGAATACCTTGAGGCGAAGACCCTTTTGTTCAGGTACTGCAGGACTGGACTTGTTAACAGGGACTGCAGTTATGCGGATAGGGTGATCGAAAAGGCTGGATGCGGGATATTTACATACAGCATAAACGGCAAAACGGACATCCGGGCGGTGAATCCGGTTTACCTGCCCGGGGCTGTCAGGTTTGACATGGTCTCTCCATGGTACAACAGAAGCTTCAGAGTGAATATACCCGGCAGATTCACCGTCTATAATGCGCTTGCCGCAGCAAGCGTGAGCGGCGTGGCAGGCATCCCCGGGGATGCTGTCGCACTTGGGCTCGAAAGGGTGCAGGTGCCGGGCAGGGCCGAACCTGTGGAGACGGGACGTGACTTTAGTGTTATAATAGATTATGCACATACGCCTGACAGCCTTGAAAATATACTTATTACAGTAAAAGCTTTTACCAGGGGCAATGTTATATGCGTTTTCGGCTGCGGCGGTGACCGGGACAGGACAAAAAGGCCGATGATGGGCGCAGTATCAGGACAGTATGCGGATTATACGGTGATCACATCGGACAATCCAAGGACTGAAGATCCTGATGCCATCATAAGGGATATCGAAGAGGGTATAAAGACTACGTCGGGAAAATATATATGCATAACGGACCGGAGGGAAGCCATAAGACACGCCATTGCTTCCGCATCATCAGGAGACGTCGTATTGCTTGCAGGTAAAGGGCATGAAACATACCAGATATTCGGAGACAGGACGATACATTTTGATGAAAGGGAAATCTTGAGGGAGATACTTGATAACGACTTCTGTTAAAAGGAGCATGTATGATCGGTTTGAAGATAAGTGAAGTGATAGGAGCGACACACGGAAAACTCCTGGGAGGGGACTACGGCCTCACTGTCGCGGAAATATCGACAGATTCGCGTAAGATAAGCCCGGGAAGTCTTTTCGTTGCGATCAGGGGCGAGAGGTTCGACGGGAATGACTTTATCGCCGACGCTTTCGAAAATGGAGCCGCTGCAGTCCTGACCGACAGGGATGTGGTGGATTTTCCCGGTAAAACGCTTGTCAAGGTAAGCGACACGCTTAAAGCGCTCCATGATCTCGCTTCGTACTACAGAAACATGTTTGACATCCCGTTCGTGGGAATAACGGGAAGCGTCGGGAAAACGAGCACAAAGGATATGGTTGCGTGTGCATTGGGTGCGCGGTACAATGTGTTGAAAAATGAAGGGAACCTCAATAACGAGATCGGCGTGCCGCTGACGATATTCCGGCTCGAGCCGGGTTACGAAGCCGGCGTTATAGAAATGGGTATGAGCGCCTTCGGTGAGATCAGGGCACTGACACGTATCGTCAGGCCTAAAGTGGGAATAATAACCAATATTGGTGTTTCTCATATAGAAAAACTCGGCTCCAGGCAAAATATCCTGAGAGCGAAACTGGAACTGCTCGAAGGCCTTCAGCCTGACGGGCTGCTGATACTGAACGGCGACGACGTCATGCTCAGCGGCGTGAAGGATCTGCTGGAAGTAAGGACGGTATCGTACGGCCTGGAGGAGAATGCCGATTATCAGGCGTATAACATCAGGTCGAAAGGGGAAAAGGGCATCGACTTCAACATAAAGCTGGACGGGAATGAGTATACCGTACATGTACCTGCACCCGGTGTACATAACGTTTACAACGCGCTGGCGGCGCTGGCAGCAGGACATGAACTGCAGATCCCGGCAGAGTTGCTGATAGACGGCATAGCACGATACAGCCCCGGAAAAATGCGCCTCAACATCATCAAGTCCGACGGGCTGACCATCATAAATGATGCCTACAACGCGAGCCCGCAGTCTGTAAAGGCGGCTATCGATGTGCTCAAAGAGATCGAAGCGGAAAGAAGGATAGCCGTTTTGGGCGATATGCTTGAACTTGGCGAATGGAGTATGAGCGCGCACAGGGAGACGGGCGCATATGTGGCAGGCAGCAATACGGACCTGATAATCACAGTAGGGCAGGCTGCCGCATATATAGCTGAAGGGGCTTTAGAAACAGGTTTTCCCGGGTCCGGGACGGTCGTATTGTCAAATAACGACGAAGCCATCAGGTATCTGAAGGACATCATCCGGAAGGGAGACGCCATACTGGTCAAAGGATCCAGGGGGATGATGATGGAAGAGATAGTCAACGCGCTGACATCCGGATGATACGCCGACATGGAGGCCCGGAGGCACAGCAGCCTATGGAACAACAAAGCGATAAAACACACATTCGAAATACGGGGGAATGGATTTGGAGTTCATATTACAGTCGACAGAAGTGGCAGCCTTTGCCGCAACATTCATAATGACGGTCATCGCGGGACCGATTATAATACCGCTTCTGAAGCGCCTTAAGTTCGGCCAGACGATCAGGGACGACGGTCCGGCGACTCATTTGAAAAAGATGGGGATACCTACCATCGGAGGCCTCATCTTCATAATACCTATGACCATCACATCATTGATACTTGCTCCCAGGCATCCGGGAATAATTCCCGTATTGCTCTTGATATTGGGATATGCAGCGATAGGCTTTACAGACGATATGATAAAAGTCGTCAGGAAGAACTCGGACGGACTGAACCCGAAGCAGAAGTCATTCGGTCTGCTCCTGGTATCGGCCGCTTTTGCGTTCTATGCCGCATACCATCCTGATATCGGGACCGGGATGATACTGCCTTTCCTTGGTGTCAATGCGGTGGTGGAACTTCCTGTCTTTCTGTACATACCGCTTATCATCATCGTCATGTATCTCATCACGAATTCGGTGAATATGACCGACGGCGTCGATGGGCTTGCGGCAGGAGTGACACTGATCGTTGCAGTGTTTTTCACGATAGTCGCGATGATGAAGCCGGAATGGGACAGTGTGAAAATGATATGCGCCATAACGGCCGGTGGGTGTCTCGGCTTCCTGGTATTCAACATATATCCGGCAAGAGTCATTATGGGCGACACGGGTTCGCTCGCCCTTGGCGGAGCTGTGGGAGCCGCCGCGGTATTGATGAAAATGCCGTGGATGCTGTTGGTAGCAGGTGCAATATACGCCGTGGAGAGCCTTTCTGTTTTCATCCAGGTCACATCATACAAACTGAGGGGCAAGAGAGTGTTCAAAATGGCTCCGATACATCACCATTTCGAACTCTCGGGATGGAAGGAGACAAAGGTGGTCGGCGTTTTCTGGCTGATAACCATAGTACTTTGCCTTATCGGGCTTGCCACACTTAGGTACGATATATTATAGAGCTGCGGCACAGACGGGGGGAATGGGCTGCCGGCTCCGACGCGCCATATCCGGGAGGATATTTATGAAAAAGAAACCGTTTGATTTTATCCTGTTCATGACAGTACTGATACTGCTTTCGCTGGGACTTATCATGGTCTTCAGCGCAAGTGCCCCCATGGCTGAAAAAGAGTCGGGGAATATATACTACTATATAAACAGGCAGTTGGTCTTCGCCGCCATCGGCACGGTCTCCATGATTCTTGCAGCCAATTACGATTACCATAAGTTTGGGAGGAAAACAGTATGGGCTCTGTTTTTGGTCAGCGTTGTCCTTCTCATACTCGTACTGATCCCGGGTATCGGCAGTGAAGCCAACGATTCCAGGAGATGGGTCGTGATAGCCGGTTTCCGGTTCCAGCCGTCCGAGCTGGCCAAATTGTCGCTCATATTGTTCTTTTCATTCAACCTGTCCAGGAGGAAGAAGCCGCTCAACTCCTTTTTCGGTGACCTGATGCCGTACCTTTTTGCGCTTGGCATAATATGTGTGCTTCTTCTGCTGGAGACGCATCTGAGTGCAACTATAATCATGATCGCCATATCCATGATAATACTGTTCGTGGCAGGCGCGAAGATCAGGCATTTTGCCATATTGATCGTGCCTGTCGTCGTAACGATAATAGCCGTCATTTCATTACGGATTACACGACTCCCCGTATCAATTCATGGCTGGATCCGTGGAGCGATCCCCGCGGCAGCGGTTATCAGACCATTCAGTCTCTGTATGCCATCGCCTCCGGCGGGCTGTTTGGAAGAGGCCTGGGGCAGAGCATGCAGAAATTCCTGTATGTACCTGAACCGCACAATGACTACATTTTTCCGATTCTAGCCGAAGAACTTGGTTTTATCGGTGTGCTTGTGGTTATGTTGCTGTTCCTTATATTCATCTGGAGGGGGATCAAGATCGCAGTCCACGCACCAGATGTGTATGGATGCCTGATAGCTTCAGGCATTACCGCGCTGATCGCCGTCCAGAGCCTTTTCAATGTGGCAGTTGTCACCAACTCCGTACCGCCCACCGGCGTATCATTGCCATTTTTCAGTGCCGGCGGCACAGCCCTTATTCTGTTTTTAACAGAAGCGGGGATACTGCTCAACATCTCGCGATACTCCACATACGAAAGAATCTGAACATATCGTAAATTTTGCGCATAAGATGAAATGTGTGCGAGGTGTTTTTATGAGCAAGTTGGTTATTTCAGG